>VXZF01000237.1:0-7640 GCA_009845645.1 Gemmatimonadota bacterium
ACAGCCGCCAACCCGAGCGGCTGAGCCGGGGGCTAACTCAGTTGTTCCGCCGGTTGGAGGAGACGGGCACCCAGCCGAGCGACTTGGGCGGGACAACTCAGCGCAGTGCGGAATTGCAAGTCCTCTATGCGGCCTACTTGGAACGTCTCGCGGATGGCTGGAGCGGAAGCCGCGAGCGTTTTATCGCTGTGGATACCCACCTCGATCACTCGACGCTCGCACAGCGCTTCCCCGCCCTCGACCTGCTCGTGCTCTGCGGCTTTGTAGAAATGCCCGCACCTTTTTTCCCTGTGTTGGACAAGCTGATAGCCCTCGTTCCAGAATCCATCGCGCTGCTCGACTACGATCCCGAAGGTCCCAGTTTTTTTGCCCGTACACGACCCCTATACGAATTCCTCCGCGCCCGCGCCATCCGCGTCGAACGCAGCGCCGCCGACCAATACCCAGCCGCCGCATTCGCCGACCGCCTCTTCACCCACAGCCGCGATAGTCTCGACGCACCTATAGAGCGAGTCCCCTGCCCAGATCGAGCCGGCGAAGTCGCGGCCATGGCCCGTCGCATCCGCCAATTGCATCAGGAGCAAGGGGTCGAGCTAGCGCAAATCCGCATTAGCTTCCGCAACCTCGACACCTATGCCGAACTCGTGGCAGAAGTGCTGCCGCGCCACGGCCTGCCTTTTTACCTCGCACGCGGGTGGCCCCTTGCCACAGCACCCGCCATGAACACCGTCTTCGCGCTCATCGACGCAGTATTAGAGCGCTACAGCCGCGCTGCGCTATTCCGCCTACTCAGCTTACCCTTGGTGCGACTGCGCTATGCATTATCAGACCAAACCTGCACGCTTGCCGCCGAGGACTTCGCGGCGTGGACTCGCAATGTGCCGCCATCGACTGGGCGCGGAACTTGGCTCGCCGCCATCGACGAAAACTTCGCCTACTTAGAGTACGAGTTAGGTCGAAAAGGAGAGCCGGTCTCCGAAGAAATTGACGATCCTCCCACTCGGCGCGAGGACCTGCTCGCCGAGTTAGAAGCCCTCCAGCCCCTGCGAGCCGGCCTAACCACGCTCTTTGACCTACTCCAGCCCTTAGAACGCCGACAGAATCTGCCCTCTTTCCGTCAGCATTTACTCCACGCCCTCAGCGTGTTGGGCGTAGAGGATGCGCTCGTGGAGGGAACAGCAGAAGACGGCCGAGCACTAGCGCGCTTTTTGGACCTGCTCGACGAATTGTGTGCACCAGCCGCAGCCCTCCAGCCCCGCACCCTGAGCCAGTTCGCCGACCTGCTGCGCGACGCCATCTCCCAAGCGCACGTCCCCGTCGCAACGCGCGCTGGCATTCAAGTGACCGACCTCGCCGCAGCGGGCAGCGCACCTTGCGATTACCTCTTCATCGGCGGGCTAGTGCAAGGCGAATTCCCTCGCTTGCCGCCAGCCGATATTTTCCTCGAAGAGACCCAGCGCCGCACCCTAAACTTGGACGATGACGCCACCACTGAGACCGAGCGTTTGCTGTTCTACCGGGCCATATGTTCGCCCCGCCGCGGTCTGGGCGTCTTCTACCCCAAACAGTCGGGCAGCGAGATGCTCGCTCCTTCGCCTTTTATCGACGAGTTAGACGGCCTACTCGCCCCGCAGCCTGAGACGGAAGAGTCCAACGGCACACCGGGCACTCTAGCCGAGTTGCACCTCGCATTAGGCCGCGGCCTGTGCGCGACGAGCAAATCCGACTCCGCACGCGAGGCCCTCGCACTCTACAGTCAGGCCGCACAGCTCGACGGTCACGCCACTGCGCTGCGCCACCTCATACGCGGCTTGCGCCTCGCCGAGTTGCGCACGGCCCCCAAGAGTCTTGGCAATCACGAAGGCGTACTCGATGAGGAACCACTGCTCGACGCGCTGCGCACCCGTCTCGGCGCGGGCCATTCTTTTTCCGCAACCCAATTGGAGCTATACGGCCGCTGTCCCTTCCGGTTTTTTGCCCAAGAACTACTCAACCTCCAGCCTCTCCGCGACCCGGAAGACGACGACTCGGCACGCAAGCGCGGCAACCTCGTCCACCGCACCCTCTATCGTTTCTATGCAGCCCACGGCGAAGCAGCCGAACGCGCGGAAAACTTAGCTGAAAACATCGCGGAACTGCGCCGACAAGGCCGCCAAGTCGCCGAGGAAATGAGCCTTACAGGTTTTTTCTGGGAGCGGGAATTAGAGCGCCTGCTCGGCTCCGACGATGGGGAGCGCAAGGGCGTTTTGCCCCACTTCCTCCGCCTGCAAGCGACCGCAGCTAATCCGGCTGTGCCGACCCACTTCGAGTTGAGCTTTGGCAGCTATCCTGGCATGGGGGAAGGCGACCCGCAATCAATCACCACGCTCTATGCCATCGACGACCCAGAGACCGGGAGCGAGGTGCGGATCGCCGGCAAAATCGACCGCATCGACCGCACGGCCGACGGCCGTTTCGTCGTCTTCGACTACAAGACTGGCCGCATGCCCTCGGTAGCCGATATTGACACCGGCCTCAACCTCCAACTCCCGCTTTATTTGCTAGCGGCTGAATCCCTGTTCGAGGAACTTGAGCTGCGACAAGGAGCCGGGGCCGCGTACCTGATGCTCCGCGACCTAGAGGACTGCGGCCGCAGCGGACTGTTCGCCGATGCCACCCATCGCAATACAGCCTATGTCGCCAGCGGCCGCTATGGCATGTACGATCACGAGGCGTATCGCCAGCGCCTCGACGCCGTGCGCGGCTTCGTCCTCTCGTACACGCGAGCCATGCGCCGTGGGGTATTCCGCGTCACCACCCACGACCCGGACAAAATCTGTCCGCATTGCCCTTATCAACAAAGCTGCCGCCTCGATCCCCAGCGCATGAGGGCCTTGTCGTGAAGCGCGCCGTCCCCCTGACGCCCGTCCAGCGCATGGCCCTCGACAGCCAGCGCAATATCGCAGTCACCGCCAGCGCCGGTGCCGGCAAGACCGCAACGCTAGTCGAGCGCTACATCGAGCTGTTGCGCCAGCATCCCGAAATCGGCGTGCGCCAAGTGCTGGCTATCACCTTTACCCAAAAGGCCGCGGCGGAAATGCGCGAGCGCATCGCCCGGCGGCTGACCGACGCCCTCGACCAAGAACTGCCCGAGCCAGAGCGGCAACGCCTGCGGCAAATCCGCGAAGACCTGCCCGCAGCGCGAATTTCCACCATCCACGCCTTTTGTGCAGCCCTGCTGCGCGAGTATCCCATTGAAGCAGACGTGGACCCGGCCTTCGCGGTCTTAGAGGGAGTAGATGCGGCGCAACTCCGACAGCAAGCCGTGCGCCAAACCCTAGAGTCCCTAGCCCGAGCGCACGACACCGATCCCGACAAAGAGGCCCTACGGCGCACCTTAGCCGAATGGCCGCGCCGCTATCTCGAACAGGTCTTGGAATACTTGCTCGAAAAAAAGCATCTCGCCCGCACGTGGTGCCGCCGCTACGCCGAGCAGTCGCCCGACCAAATCCTCAGCGACTGGCGCGGGATGCAGCAAGCGGCCTGTGTTCCCGCGTGCCAAGCCCTGCTCAATGACACCCAATTCACCGCGATGCTCGCAGAACTTGCCGCGCTCTCGCCCCTAACCGACGAGCGCGACTCGGCCGTCGAGCGGCTAAACCCGCTCCGCGACTCCATGCGCCGGCTGGGCCAAGCGCCCTCGCCCGACGAGGCGATAGAGATTCTCCCGCGCCTAGCCGAAGGACTTTTGACCAATGGCAAACCTTTGAGCGGCAGCAGGCTGGGCAAGAAATCCAACTGGGAGGAAGCCACCCTCACCCGCGTCCGCGAACTCGTACCCGCCCTGGGACGCTATCTAGCTCCGCACGCCGATCTCCTCAGCCTCGAACTCAGTGCGGCCGACGAGCGCGCCGCCGCAGTACTGCCCGCCCTGTCGCGCGTCTTCTTCAAGGTCGATGCGCGCTATGAGAACAGCAAAGGCAATGGCAGTATGCTGGACATGGACGACCTCCTAGAAAAAACTCACCAGCTCATCGCCGCCGACGCAGACATCCGCCACCGCTTGGCCCAACACTATCGCTTCGCGCTGATCGACGAATTCCAAGACACCGACCCCTTGCAGTGGAAAATCATCCGCTCGCTAACGTCGCCGGACGGGCAAATGGCCGGCGACAAACTCTTCATCGTCGGCGATCCCAAGCAGTCGATTTACTCGTTCCGCGCAGCCGATGTCACCGTCTTCGCCCGCGTGCGCGACGCCATTGCCGAGGCCAATGCCGCGCACGAGCGCGAGTCTCGGCCCTTTTGCGACGACGGCGAGGTCCTCGACGCCTCCCACACCCAGCGGCTCGGCACCCTCGTCATGGGCGAAAACTTCCGCACCCTCGCCCAACCCGTTGCCTTTGTCAACGCGCTCTTTCCCAAGTTCATGCAGGAGGTCCCGGACGAGCCTTTTCAAGTCGGCTACGATCCACTCGTCGGGTGCCGCTCCGCCAATGTAAGCGAGGGTTCGGTCGAACTTTTGCTCTTGCCGCCGGACGTTAATCGCGACGCGACAGACACCGCGCTGCGCGAAGCCGAACTAGTAGCCCGCCGTCTGAGTCACCTTTTGGAAGGCAACGACCTACAAGTCGCCGACCAAGACGGCTTGCGCCCACCCGTCCCCGGCGACATCGCCTTACTCCTGCGCCGCCGCCGCAATCTCTCCGTGTACGAAGACGCGCTGCGGGCCTGCGGCATCCCCTTCCAAGTAGCCGGCGGCCGGGGCTTTTACCAGCGCCAAGAAATCTACGACTTAGCCAATATCCTCCGCGTCCTGTGCAACTCCGGCGACGGCATCGCCCTGATGGGCGCGTTGCGCTCGCCGTACTTCGGCCTCTCGGACAACGCGCTGTACGCGCTGACCGCACCCGATGGCAGTCGGCTCGCAAAGAATCTCGCGGACGCGGATCAGCGGCAGCGCCTCGCTCCTGCGGATCAAGAAGTCGCCACAGACGCCGTCGCCCGACTTCAGTGCTGGGAAGAATTACGCGACCGCGTACCCCTCGTCGAACTGCTGCACACTATCCTTGAAGACACCGGGGCTTGGGCTTTTCTCTGCTATGGCGAGCGCGGGGATCAGGCCGTGGCCAACGTGCACAAGCTCCTCGACCTCGCCCGCGAATTCCGCGGCCCTCTCGCCGATTTCGTGGTGCGACTCGACTTGTTGACTGCTGCAGAAGAACAAGAAGGCGAAGCCGTCCTCGACGCAGACGCCCTACACATCCTGACCGTACACGCGGCCAAGGGCTTGGAGTTTCCCATCGTCGTCGTGCCCGACTTGGCCGCTCGATTCAATTTTCAAAACAGCGCCCCTGCGCTCATCGACGCGGAAAAGGGCCTCGGCTTGCGCGTCCTCGACCCCGAGCAGGATTATAAAAGGACCTCCTCCTTTGTCCGCACCCTCATCAATCGCAACGCAAGCCGCCACCAGCGCGCCGAAGAGAAGCGCCTGCTGTACGTGGCTTGCACCCGCGCCCGCGACCACTTGCTGCTCGGCGGCGCGCTGACCGACAAACATTTTGCCGCCGACCTCGACGCGGCTGCGGACTGTCTCGGTTGGATTTGTGGGAGCTTAGAATTGACAGAGGCCGACCTAGCTCGTGGAACCAAGGCGGTTGCAGGCGTGCCGTCCCCCCTGCCCATCCATACCGACCCCAGCGAGTTCCCGGTCCCTGCAACTACTGACCATCGGGCCGAGCCAGCCTTTCGCGCCCTCGACGCCGCACCCGCACAAGCAGTAGAACCGACGTTGGATCTGCTCTCGCCGCTCGACGATTCCCAAGACCGGCCCGAATTTGCAGCCAGCGAGTTGGTCCTCTTCGCCGCAGATCCAGCCGCGCACCATCGCCAGTACGCGCTGGGCCTGCCGCCGTGGTCCCTCGGCCAAGTAGATGAGCCTCGCCGCCGCGCCATGCTCTTCGGCCAGCTCGCCCACGCCGGTATAGAAGCCTTGAGCAACAGTCCAGACGCCGACCCCACAGCCCTCGCCACCGACCTCGTCGCCGCCGCGAGCCTACCCGTAGCATCCCATCGAGATCCGTTCGAGCGCGAGTTGACCCACCTATTGCACCGCTGTCGCCAATCGCCCCTAGCCGCGCGCTGGCTCACCAATGCGGAGGCTCGTACCGAAGTGCGCTTTACCCTCTCGCTGGATCTCGGTTTAGTACACGGAGTAGTCGATTACATAGGATGTGGGACCGATGGACTGTGGGAATTAGTCGATTACAAAACCGGCCACCGCGCGAACACAGAAGAGGCAGTACAATACTACCGAATGCAGTTGGAAATTTACGCCCTCTGCTTACAGGCCCTCCATCCGGGCCAAGACGAATACCGCGCTACGCTGTACTTTACCGACTTAGACGAAGAGCGTCTTGTGCGCTTCACACCAGCCGATCTAGCGGCAGCCCGCACCCGCCTCGACGACCTCATCGCCAAACTCATCGCAGCTAAAGCCTAGCACCCAAACAATGCGCAGAGGAATGCTATCATGCTGTACTCGATCCTCTTCCTAGTCGTCGCATCCCTAGCCACCTGTACAGTTCCCGAAGCTCCGCCGTCCTCTGCGGATACCCAGCGAATGGCCGAGCGTCTGCGACAAATCGCCCTCAACCGAAATCCGATTTCCAACATCTATCTGAACGACTTGCGGGTGGAGCACTTCAGCCGCCTACAAGAACGCTTATCTCCCCTAGCCCGTCTGCGCACCCGGATTGTATTGGCCCGGGAGCATCTGCGGGCCGGCCAGACTCAGGCTTCCATTGACGAATTATACGCATTGCAGCCTGAGATCGAACATCATCGGATCCGCACGCAGCCGAGCCTAGACATGCTCTTGGGTCTCGCCTATATGCGCTTGGGCGAACAGGTCAATTGTCTGGAAGGTCATACGACAGCCGCGTGTCTATTCCCCATTGGCCCCGATGGCGTTCACGCCGACCAGCGGGGATCGCGGACAGCCTTGTCCCACTTCACCGCCGTGCTGGAGCAAAATCCCGACGATTTGACCGCTCGCTGGCTCCTCAATATCGCCTATATGACCCTAGGGGAGTACCCTGACCAAGTCCCGTCCCAGTGGCTTCTCGCGCCATCGCTTTTTGCCTCTGAGTACGACATCGGCCACTTCCCCGACATCGCTCCCTCCCTGAGGCTCGACTTGGTATCCTTATCCGGCGGCAGCATCATGGACGATTTTGACAACGACGGCCTACTCGACCTAGTGGTCTCGTCCTGGGCCCTAGACGACCAACTCCGCTATTTCCGCAACCAAGGCGATGGCACTTTCAGCGAGCGCACCCAAGCAGTTGGCCTCGCGGGCCTCACCGGTGGTCTGCAACTGGTCCACGCCGATTTCGACAACGATAGCTGGCTCGATTTTCTGGTTCTGCGGGGAGCTTGGATGGGAATCGACGGCCAGCACCCCAACTCGCTGGTGCGCAACCAAGGCGGCACCTTTGCCGACGTGACAGAAGCGACTGGCTTACTCAGTTTCCATCCCACCCAGACCGCGGCTTGGGCCGACATCGACAACGACGGCTGGCTCGATCTATTCCTCGGCAACGAGACCTTTCGCGAGGACGGTGATATCCACCCCAGCGAACTCTTCCACAGCCAAGGCG
>VXZF01000237.1:7650-10074 GCA_009845645.1 Gemmatimonadota bacterium
TTCTTCGATGTCTCCACACTAGCTGGAGTCTACCCGCCTCACTCGAGTTTTCTCACTTGGGTATCCGACTTAGACAACGATGGCTGGCTCGATTTATTCGCTTCGGGTTATCACTACAATCCCGAAATCAATGCCGGGGATGTAGCAGCCGACTATCTGGGCCTGCCCACCGACGCCGAACGAGCCCGACTTTTTCGCAACCGAGGCAACGGCACCTTTGCCGATGTCAGCCAAGCCTACCACCTCCACAAAGTACTCTATACGATGGGGTGCAATTACGTCGATCTAGACAACGACGGCTGGCTCGATTTCTATGTTGGCACAGGCGCGCCTTCCCTGCGTTCGGTGATGCCCAACCGCATGTTTCGCAACGCCGGAGGACGTGTCTTTCAGGACGTCACCGCCTCGGGCGGCTTCGGCCATTTGCAGAAAGGGCACGGGGTAGCCGTCGGCGATTTGGACAACGATGGCGACCAAGATATCTACGCGGTCATAGGCGGAGCCTATACGGGGGATATCTTCCAGAATGTCCTCTTCGAAAACCCCGGACACGGCCACCGCTGGATCACCTTACTCCTGGAGGGCACCCAAGCCAACCGCAGTGCCATTGGAGCCCGCGTCGAGGTCCAAGTAGAAACTTCAGGGGGCACCCGATCAATCCACAGGACGGTGAGCAGCGGTGCCAGCTTCGGAGCTTCGAGCCTGCAACAGGAAATCGGTCTGGGACAGGCCACGGCCATCCGGGAAATTGCGGTGATCTGGCCGGGCGAGGACGCGGTTCAGCGCTTTGCGGATGTTCCGCTAGACCGGGCTTATCGGGTGCGGCAAGGCGAAGCGGCCCTGATACCGCTAGTACGGCAGTCCGTGTCTCTGGCACCCAAGCGCGATGGCGCAGCCCAAGGCCACCACAGTCCTGCTCACAATTGACGAGTCTGCTAAGTCAGCATGAGACACTTGCGTCAGGCTACAATTCAGTTATTTGCCCCTCCCATCCCCCCCTGTATCGTCGCAGCGCGCGCCAAAACCGCCATCATCTCCTCGCGCAAAGCCTCCGGCAGGTCCGCGAAGTCAATCTGCCTAGCCCCGCCGGGCAACTCGGCCCGGCTCTTGTTCCACTCCTCTTCCGCTCGGCACCACCTAATTACCAAACCATTGCCCAAGCGGATGAAATACGCCCCATCGTCTGTGTAGAGTGTCGCTTGCATAGAGTCCCCCTCGCTGAATTACGTCGTTTGCTTTCCTTGCCCGACCGCGTACTTTTTTAAGCATTCCCAACGCAGCAGACAAATCACTAGGACATTATAATGCAGATTTCCGCCCTTCGGGCCGCGGCCGATTTCGGTGCCCAAGTGCAGCGGGCCGCCGAGTGCCTAACCGCCGAACGCGTCTATGACCGCATCCTCGCGCGCGATCACACGGTCTGGCGACCCGACCCAACCGAGATTGCCAACCGGCTCGGGTGGCTCGACAGCCCGCACGTCATGCGGGATGCCATCGACCCCATCCGCCAATTCATCGACGCCGTCCGCGCCGATGGCTACACCCACGCCCTGCTGTTGGGCATGGGCGGCTCTAGCCTCGCACCAGAAGTATTTCGCGCGGTCTTTGGCGTGGCCGATGGTTTTCTCGACCTCTCGGTGCTCGACAGCACCCAGCCCGACGCCGTCTTAGCCAAAGAGCGCACCCTCGACCCAGCCCGCACCCTATTTCTTCCAGCCACCAAGTCCGGCGGCACCGTAGAGACGCTGTCCTTGCTCAAGTACTTCTACAACCGCACCGCGGCCGCTGTCGGACCAGCAGAAGCCAGACGACACTTCGCCGCCATCACCGACCCAGACAGCGGCCTCGAAGCCCTCGCGCAACGCCTCGGCTTTCGCCACATCTTCCGCAACGATCCCAACATCGGCGGGCGCTTCTCGGCCCTGTCGTACTATGGCTTAGTCGCGGCCGGTGCCATTGGCGCGGATCTCAGTCGTCTGCTCGACCGGGCCGAGCAAACCCTCGCCGACCCGCAACCGGGCATCCAACTCGGTGCCTTTCTCGGCGCTGGTGCCCTCGCTGGCCGCGACAAGCTAACGCTCATTGCTTCGCCAGCCGTCAGCGCAGTTGGCGCTTGGATCGAGCAACTCATCGCCGAGAGCACCGGCAAAGACGGCAAGGGCCTGCTGCCGGTTGATTTAGAACCTGAGTGCGCAGCCCACACCTACGGACCCGACCGGCTCTTCATCCATCTCCGCTTGGACGATGCAGCCGATGCCCGCGTCCAAGCCATTGCCGCGGCCGGACACCCGGTCCTGTGTCTCCAGCTAGCGGACGCCTACGATCTCAGCGCGGCCTTCTTTCACTGGGAAATTGCTACAGCCATCGCCGGATTCTTCCTCGACATCCATCCCTTCGACCAGCCCGATGTCGAGGCAGCCAAGG
>VXZF01000294.1 GCA_009845645.1 Gemmatimonadota bacterium
TCGCCTGCCCCGACTTCGCCGTCAGCGGCTACTCGGTGCCCGGCGTCCCCGGCACCTTGCACTTTTGCCACAACGAGTACGTGGCCTGGGGCATGACCTATGGCAGTGCCGACACCCAAGACTTGTTCGCCGAGCGCTTCCGCGAAAATGCCGATGGCTTGGAGTACGAATTCAGGGGCGCGTGGCGGCCAGCGGAAATCCTGCGGGAAGAAATCCACGTCCGCGGCGCGGCCTCCGTTACCTCCGAAGTCGTCATTACCCACCACGGACCTATCATCGCCGGCGATCCACGCAAAGGTCAGGCCATCGCCATCAGTGACCCCGGTCTCATCGAGGGCACTCCTTGGGCCGACGCCGCCCGCGATGCCATGCGCGCCCGCTCGGTCGAGGACTTGCACCAAGCTTTCGCCCGCTGGAACGACCGCGTCAACAACTACGCCGTCACCGATGTCCACGGCTGCTTCGGCTATCTGCACGAGGGCCGGATCCCGGTGCGCGAGGCCGCAAACGGCTGGCTCGCCGTTCCCGGCTGGAGCGGCGAGCACGAGTGGCAGGGCTACATCCCCCACGCCGAGTTGCCCAAAGCCATAGACCCCGCAACAGGCTATGCCATCACCTGCAACCAGCGCGTGACCGGCTCGGATTATCCCTACTACGTGGGGCTCGTCTTTAGCCCCGACTACCGCGCCCGCCGCATCCAGACCCGCATCCTCGAACTAGCAAAGGGCACGGCCACGCCCGAGGCTATGGGCCACATCCACGCCGAACGCGTCTCGCTCCCAGCCCAAGTCTTTACGCGGGCCTTGCTTGCCATCGAGCCGCCCGATGCCGACTGCGTCCAAGCCCTCGACCTGCTGCGCCAGTGGGACTGCCGGATGGACCGCGACCAAGTCCAGCCGACGATCTATGCGCAAACCCGCGCTCTGCTCGGCTACCACATAGCGCAACACCTGTTCGGTGACGACGCTTTGACCTTGCTCGCGGAGGCTGGCGGCGACGCTCACTGGCGTCTCATCACCCTCCAAACGACTCTCGCTATTGAGCGCGGCGATACGGCGCTGCTGCCGCCCGGCCAAACTTGGTCCCAAGCTCTGACCGAGGCCCTGACCGGTGCCCTCGCCGCGCTCAAAGAGGCCCTCGGCGACGACATGAGCCAATGGAGTTGGGGTCGATTGCACTGCACCCGACCTCAGCACCCATTCTCTGTGGTTTTTCCCGAGGCCGCTTCTTTCCTCGACCCTCCTTCGCTTCCCGTCCACGGCGATGGCGATACGCCCCTAGCCGGCAGCTATGCCTTCGACGACTTCACAGTTACAGGGCTTTCGGTCAACCGCTATATCTTCGATCCCTCCGACTGGACTCGCTCGCGCTGGATCGCTCCGCTGGGAGCCTCTGGTCACCCGGCTAGCCCGCACTACGCCGACCAAGCCCAGCTTTGGGCCGATGTGGAGTTCATACCTCAGTTGTGGGATTGGCAGGAGATACGCGACCGGGCGGAGACGACGCAGCACTTGGTGCCGCTGGAGGGGTAGTTCTCAAGGCTGCCGAGTAGGATTCCTGCGTATCCACATCTACGAAGATGCCTTCGTCCTCGACGGGTACTTCGATGACGTTGGCTGCGTTTCTTGCCAAGACCGGTCGCGCCCCCCGATCGCCAGTCAATGCAAGTAAGGCATCTCGATAGGCGCTGCCGATAGCTACCGGATGGCCGCGTCGCCCGTTGCTTACTGGCACGGCGATGGCCTCTCTACTTTTCAACGTCTCGGCGACCTTTAGCATCGTCTTACCAGCTATCTGCGGCATATCCCCCAGTGCAAAGAGATACCCTTGCTCGCCGACTGCCGCTTCTACGCCCACTTTGATAGAGGCGGCCATCCCCTCGGCAAATTTTGGATTGTGTACCAGCCGCACGGGATAGTGGCTCAACTTTTCTTCTATCTCTGCTCGTTGATGCCCTGTCACTACGATTACCTCACCCAAACCCACCTCGCAGATTCGCTCCACCACGACTTGGAGGACGCATTGCTTCTGCCAAGGCAGCAGCAACTTATTGGCACCCTCCATCCTGGAGGAACTTCCCGCCGCTAGTACGATTCCGCTAAGGTTTGCGAATCTGGTCATCTCAATTCATCACTCCGCCGCGTTGGCTTATTTGATTGACAAAGACGGGCAAGATTTTGTAATATCCACCTCCGCGTCACTCGCTTCTGGCCTTTAACAAAAGCATCGGCCCATGCAGCTTACAGGTTCTCATACCTTTAGTGCTCCGAGGCAAGTCATGTGGGACTTGCTCAACGATCCCGAGGTTTTGGCGCGCATCACGCCAGGTGTCGATACCTTGGAGCAGACCGGCTCCGGCCAGTACCAAGCTGTGCTGCACATCAAAATGGGACCGATCAACAGTACCTTCAACGGCGCGCTGCAAGTAGTAGATAGCAAGGAGCCGGAAAGCTATCGCCTGCTCATCGACGTCGATGGCAAGATCGGCCAGATCGCGGCCGAGGGCCACGTCCGGCTCGCCGAAAACCACGAGACGACCACGGTGGAAGTCGAAGGCGGCTCGCAGTTGACGGGTCGGTTGGCGAGTATGGGTCAGCGCCTGCTCTCGGGCGTGGCGCGGATGTTTACCAACCAGTTTTTCAAGGCGCTGGAACGCGAAGTGGCGATTAGGAATTAGGAATTTCCGGCCCCAATTCTCAATTCGTAATTCCTAATTCTCAATTCTTAATTCGATTCGATAGGAGGTGGCTATGTCAGTAGCAATCAAGGTCACTGTCAACGGTCAGACCCACGAGCACGAGGTGGAGCCGCGCCAGATGCTCGTCAGCTATTTGCGCGAGGAGCTGGGCCTGACGGGCACGCACGTTGGCTGCGACACCAGCAACTGCGGTGCCTGTACCGCCATCGTCGATGGCCAAGCCGTCAAGGTCTGCACCATGCTCGCGGCGCAAGCCGACGGCGCGGAGATAACGACCATCGAAGGGCTTGCGGCCAACGGCACGCTGCACCCGTTACAGGAAGCCTTCCGCGAGACCCACGGCTTGCAGTGCGGCTTTTGCACGCCCGGCATGATTATGGCCGCTTGGCAGTTGCTAGAGCGCAATGCAACGCCCAGCGACGCGGAAGTCCGTCACGCGCTCGAAGGCAACTTTTGTCGCTGCACGGGCTACGACAACATCATCAAGGCGGTCCAACACGCCGCCGAAAGCGCATAGGAGGCCGCTATGGGAGTTATAGGACAATCCATCAAGCGCGTCGAAGACCAGCGCTTTATTACCGGCAAGGGCCGCTACACCGATGACATTGCCCTGCCCAACTCGACCTTTGCGGCGCTCGTGCGCAGCCCACATGCCCACGCCGCGATCAATAACGTCGATACGACGGCCGCAGCCGCAGCCGATGGCGTGGTCGCCGTGTTCACAGGTGCCGACCTCGAAGCTGCTGGCGTCGGCGGCCTGCCCTGCGGCTGGCAGGTGGATTTCAAGAGTGGCGACACCATGAAGGAGCCGGCCCATCCGGTACTGGCTGCGACCAAGGTGCGCCACGTCGGAGACCCGGTTGCCATCGTCCTCGCCGAGAGCCGCGAACAAGCTGCGGACGCCGCCGAGTTGGTGGTCGTGGATTACGAAGTTTTGGACGCGGTCGTCGCGGCAACCCAAGCGACGGCAGAGGGCGCGCCGCAGTTGTTCGACGATGTGCCCAACAACACGCCCTTCGACTGGGAGCTCGGCGATCAAGCGGCGACGGACGCGGCCTTGGCCAGCGCTGCGCACGTCACCACGTTGGAGTACGACAATCAACGGCTCATTCCCAACGCGATTGAGCCGCGCTGCGCCATTGGCGATTACGACGGCGCGCGCGACCACTACACGCTTTACACCTCGTCGCAGAACCCCCATGTCATTCGCCTGCTGATGACGGCGTTTGTCTTGGGGCTGCCCGAGCACAAGGTGCGCGTGGTGTCGCCGGATGTGGGCGGTGGTTTTGGCTCGAAAATTTTTCACTATGCCGAAGAGGTTCTCGTCACGTGGTGCTCGCGCCAGATTGGCCGTCCGGTCAAGTGGACCGCCAGCCGTAGCGAGGCATTCCTCACCGACGCCCACGGCCGCGATCACCACACCAGGGTCGATCTCGGCCTCGACGCCGATGGGAATTTCGTCGGCCTACGGGTCAAGACTGTCGCTAACCTCGGCGCGTACCTATCGACGTTTGCGCCGTGCGTGCCCACGTATCTCTACGGCACGCTTTTGCAGGGGCTGTACACGACCCCGGCGGTCCACGTTGATGTCACTGGTGTCTTCACCAATACTACGCCAGTTGATGCCCTGCGCGGTGCGGGTCGCCCCGAGGCTACGTACGTCCTCGAGCGCACTGTTGAGCAGGCCGCTTTGGAGACGGGTCGCGACCCGGCCCAACTGCGGAGCCAGAATTTCATCCCAGCCTTTGACGGCGTCGAGCAGGAAGGCTATCAGACCCAAGTGGCTCTGCAATACGACAGTGGCAACTACGGGGCTGCGCTCGAAAAAGCCCTCGCGGCTATCGGTTACGACGAGCTGCGCGCAGAGCAGGCACAGGCCCGCGCCGCTGGCAATGGCCGCCATATCGGCATAGGCTTTTCGACCTATATCGAGGCCTGCGGCATTGCGCCCTCGGCCGTGGTCGGCGCATTAGGTGCGCGCGCTGGCCTGTTTGAGAGCGCGGGCGTCCGCGTCCAGCCGACCGGCAAAGTCACGGTCTTCACCGGCAGCCACTCGCACGGACAGGGTCACGAGACGACCTTCGCCCAGGTGGTGGCCGACGGGTTGGGCGTGGGGATCGAAGACGTGGATATCATTCACGGCGACACCGAGTCTGTGCCCTTTGGCATGGGCACGTATGGCTCGCGCTCGCTGGCCGTCGGCGGCACAGCCATCGTCAAGAGCATGGACAAGATCAAGGAGAAGGGGGCCAAGATCGCGGCCCACTTGCTCGAAGCCGCCGAAGAGGACCTCGAATTCGCCGAGGGCAGTTGGACGGTCAAGGGCACCGACCAGTCGATCGCCTTTGGCGAGGTCGCACTGGCCGCGTACGTGCCGCACAATTTTCCCGAGGGGCTGGAGCCGGGGTTGGAGTTTACCAGCTTCTACGACCCGGCCAATTTTACCTTTCCCTTCGGTGCTCACATTGCGGTCGTGGAAGTGGATGCCGAGACCGGCGTGGTTGCGGTGCGGCGCTACGTGGCCGTTGACGACGTGGGCAATATCGTCAATCCCATGATCGTCGAAGGCCAAGTCCACGGCGGCATTACGCACGGCATTGGCCAAGCCTTGTTTGAGGAGGCTGTGTACGACGACAGCGGCCAGCTCATTTCTGGCTCGTACATGGACTACGTCCTGCCGCGTGCCGACGACCTGCCTTCCTTTGAAACCGACCACACTGTCACGCCCTGCCCGCACAATCCCCTCGGCGTCAAGGGTGCTGGCGAGACCGGCACGATTGGCTCGCCGCCGGCTATTGTCAACGCCGTGCTCGACGCCCTGTGGCCGTTGGGCGTGCGCGACCTTGCTATGCCGCTGACGCCGCAGAAGGTGTGGCAGGCCATCCAACAAGCCAGCTAAGGAGAAGACGACCATGATACCTGTCGCGTTTGACTATCATCGTCCCGCTTCAGTAGATGAGGCGATTGAGCTCCTCTCGGACGACGCCAAGCTCTTAGCTGGCGGCCACAGTCTGTTACCGGCCATGAAGCTGCGCCTGTCGTCACCGGGCGCGCTGATCGACATTGGCCGGATCGCCGAGCTCAACTACATCAGAGAGGACGGCGGCACCATTGCTATTGGTGCGACTACTACCCATCAGCAGATTGCGTCCTCGGACTTGGTGAGTGCCAATGCCTCGGCCTTGGCCCAAGCTGCCTCGGTCATCGGCGATCCGCAGGTGCGCAACAAGGGCACCATTGGCGGCTCGTTGGCCCACGCCGATCCAGCGGCTGACTACCCGGCGGCGATTTTGGCACTGGGGGCTGAGATTGTCGTCAGGGGATCCGATGGCGGGCGTTCGATCCCGGCTGACGAGTTTTTCATCGATCTGTTCTTGACCGCGCTCGCGCCGGACGAGATCATCACCGAGGTGCGAGTCCCGGCCGCGGATAAGTCGGCGTATGTCAAGTTTCCGCATCCGGCTTCGCGCTTTGCAGTGGTGGGTTGCGCTGCTGCCTCGGCTGGAGGCGCGGTTAAGGTCGCTTTCACGGGCGTGGCCAATGCGGCCTTCCGCGATAGTGGGGTTGAAGCGGCCCTCAGCGGTGGCTTGAGCGAGGAAGGGATCGCTGCTGCCGCCGCACGGGCAGCCGACGGACAGGAGGTGCTCGCCGACCATTTTGCTGGCGAAGAGTACCGCCGTCACTTGGCCAAGGTTTTCGCCCGCAAGGCGCTTGCGACTATCGCCTGAGTGCCAAGCCGCATTTAATAGGAAGCCCCCGATGCTGGTTAAGCGTCGGGGGCTTTCTCTTTTGTGACCGCTCGCTCCTTATTCCGTCTCGTATATAAAAATCGCTTCGATCGGCGCGGAGAAAATGTGGGCGATCTTAAACGCCAGCGGTAGACTGGGGTCGTATTTGCCTTTTTCGAGGGCGTTTACCGTTTGCCGCGAGACCTCCAGACGCTCCGCGAGATCGGCTTGGGTCCAGTCGCGCTCGGCGCGCAGCACCTTTAGGCGATTTTTCATCGGTAGCGGAGATGGCCGACGGTAACGGAGACCACGAAGGTAAACGTCATCAGCAAAATGATATCTGAGACTTCGGCGTCTGTTATGAATTTTGCAGTTACCATCAGCGAATAACTAAAACTGCCGACGAGCGCGACGCCCATAGCTATAGCCAGTGCATCGAGTTGGATTTTGCGCTGCAACTCATCCATGGATTTCAGGTGGCGCAAATACGACAGAATCATGCCGATGCCGATGCCCGCGTTGAGGACGATGGCGATAGCGGAGATCAAAGCAGAGGAATGCCATTCGTATAGTATTGCTTTGTCGGCCAACACCATCGTCATCGACCAAGCAATACTCCAACAAAGAAAACGAATTGTGTTTTTTCCACTGCCGCCAGTAAGACAACTCAAATTGACCATCGGCTTCTTCATAAGTCTGCGATCCTTTCCATAAAGTAAAGTTTGCTTTACAAGAGAATATAACCCGAAAGATGATAATGTCAAGTATATTTGACAAAAAGATTAGCATACATGACTTTAAGGACGATTTTATCCATTCAGGTAAAACGAAAAAGCCCTCGATCTTATCCCAGCATCGAAGGCTTTTTCCACTTCGCGTCTCAAAAAAATTGCGGAGCGCCCTACCGAATGGTACCTAATTCAGCCGTTTCTTGATGGTGTTTACGTTCTTGCGAATTTGAGTAATCAACAGATCGTAGGCCAAGCTCCGCGCAGGGACCCAAAATGCCGTCGCAACGAGGCAAATGCCTCGTGTGTCGGGTCGGGTTGCACGGGAACGGACTGTTGTCTGTCGAGATAGAGGCAACCCACTTCGTCTGCAGGCAGCGCGGTTAGCAATCTGCCGGCCCGCTCCATTGCCGCGCACCACTGCCGCTTCAGATTCGGCAGCGTCTGGGGGACTGCCAAGTCTAGTCGCTGGACTTCCTCTTGGGTAAAAGCTGCGTTGCGATTTAACTGGTCGAGCAGGAAATCCGGCGTATAGCCCTGATCTTTCCCACAGGCCGCCCAACACAGCGCTCCCAATGAGAGATAGCTGCTGTCCAAGTGCAGAACGTCGATGAAATCGCGCGCCTCCCGGCGTCCGGCTAAAGCCAACACCTTGCTGGTGGCCGCGTCGGCCCGGTGCAGGCGGTAACCGCATAGTTCGTCTTGTTCAACTGGAAAAAAGCGGAAAGCGGAATCCTGAGCCCACTCCAACCGAAGGGACTGTCCTTCTTTCGCCGCGATGGCCCTGAGATAAGCTGGCTGCCGCAAAATCCATTCGATCGCAAAGCCATTCGCGTCCAGTACGGCAACGTCAAACGCGGCACTCCGCGCGACGCTGTCTTCCACATCGTGGAACATATCTAGGTCATCGGAAAAACGCGGACTGTCGGGAATTTGGTGCAGGACCGTAGCACCAGCTACATAGCTCTCTGGGCTGCGGTTTTGCGCTAACAAACGCAGGATGGATTGCTGAAACGCGCTTAGGGGCATAGGCGGGCGGCCAAAATAAATCCCTGTCGGCCTCCGTGCAGGCGCAAGCCTCGTGCGATCTCGGGTATATCGCCGACGCCGATTTCCAGGTCCCGGCGCAAATACCAGAAACAGCGGGTGTAGTAATCGGCAAAGGCTTGGCGGGCGAGTTGCAGACGCTCAGTTTCGTCTAGCGTGTTTTTGCGTTCTGTATGCACGGTCTGCGTTTTCGGGATTATACGCGAGAAACGGTGATTAGGTGTAGGCCTTCTACAATATTGGATTGTACTTTGCAAGATTCTTTCGGGCAAGGCGTCTTGACTTGTGCGACTAAAAAGGGCAATAATGGAACAGCGAAAGGACCTGAGCTAGTCCGTCTTCACAAAGGAATAAACAGCGATGTCCACGATACAGACGATGTCACAGAGTGATCTCAGAGCCGAAGCCAAGCGCTACCTGCCGGGAGGCGTCGGCGCTACGGGACGACACAACCCATGCTTGGGGTACGCCCTCTATCTGCGCAATGCCGAGGGCTGCCGCATCTACGATGTCGATGGCAAGGAGTACATCGATTTCAATCTGGCCCATGGAGCCGCGTTTTTGGGCTACAATCACCCGGCGACGCGCGAGGCCATGACTGCGGCATTGGACGCGGGCATTCTCTCTGGCTACGAGACCGAAGCACATACTGACCTAGCGCGGCGGATCACCGAGATCATCCCCTGCGCCGAGCGCGTCCGCTACGGCAATACTGGCTCAGAGGCGACGATGGTCTGTGTCCGTTTGGCCCGCGCCCACACCGGCAAGCACAAGATTCTCAAATTCTGGGGGCACTTTCACGGCCTCTACGACTACGTCATGTTCAATTCGCACACGCCGTTGACGCCGGTGACTCCGGGCAACTACGTCGAACCCTGTGGTGAGTCTGCGGGCATGCCTCCGCAGATGGACGACCTGATTATCGTCGTACCGTGGAAGGACGAGGCTGCCTTGGAAAGAGCGCTGCGCGATCACGGCGACGAGATAGGCGGCATCATCATGGAGCCGATCAATTACAACCAGGGTTGCATCGTCGCCGACGCCGAGTACATGCAGTTCGTCCGCGACCAGGCCAGTGCCCACGATGTCGTCCTCATATACGACGAAGTGCTGTCGGCCTTCCGCACTGGGCCCGACTGCGCGCAGGGGTACTACGGCGTCACTCCGGATGTTTGCGTTTTGGGCAAGGCGGTCGCCGCTGGTGCGCCACTCACTGTCATCGCTGGCAAAGCCGAAATCATGGACCAGGTGGGACCGCTTGGCGAGGTGGCCCAGAGCGGTACTTTCACCGGCAACCCACCGGCTGTGATGACAGCGTTGGCTGCCGTCAATGAGCTCACCAGTCCGGGGTTTTACGATCACATCTATGAAGTCGGAGGCCGACTCTGCGACGGTCTGGCCGGACTGTTCGAGCGCGCTGGCGTGCCCGCCCGGGTGCAGGGGCTGGGTGCGCGCTTTGGCATCTTCTTCGGATTCACCGATCCGGTCGAGCGGTTTGACGATAGCCTCAACCGCGACCAAGAGATGACAGGGAGGTTCATCCGCGCCTGTGCCGACAAAGGGGTTTATTTCCACGATTACGGCACGCTCGTCGCCGGCCACCACGGCGTGTCAGCCCAGCACACCTTGGACGATATCGACGAAGCGCTCAATCGGATCGAGAGTGCGCTGCACAGTATGTAAGCGGTGGTGAACTACAGAATTAGTCCCGCGTCAGTTGGCGGTAGCGGACCCGCTGGGGCACGATTGAATCTTCGCCTAGCCGCGCCTTCTTGTTTTCCTCGTACTCTGAAAAGTTGCCCTCGAACCAATAGACTTGGCTGTCGCCCTCAAACGC
>VXZF01000586.1 GCA_009845645.1 Gemmatimonadota bacterium
CTTTGCGCACCCGCTGACTGGTAATCAGAGCCGTGCCGCTAATTTCCAAGTCGGCTTCGTCTGAGTCTGCTGACACCAGAGTAAAGGGGTTATCCACTTGTCGCACGCTATCTTCGTCTAGCACCTCAACCCGGTCCGTCTGCGTGAAAATCCGCACCTTGTCCCTGCGGAGCTCGTGCAACAAGGCCTTAGACAAATCCTCGATTCGCGAAGGACGAGAAATCTGCACCAGTTTACTTCCATGGCTGGCAAGAGCGTTCGTGACGTACTGGGTTGGCTGGTCACTGGCCGAAGTGGCCATCCTCGGATCGACTACATTAGCCTTGCTCTCGACCGGGAATTCCTTGACGTATATTTTGACCGTCGTCGTCGGTGGGTTGGGCAAACTGGTATCCTTGAGTGCCTCGTATTTCAAGGCACAGCCTGTCGAGCCGACAAGCAACATCACCCCGAGGTATTTCACCATCTTTTTCATTCCTTATTCTCCACCCAACGCACTCCGTGATCGACATTGAAGTGGAATTTCAAGTCGGTGAATTCCACTGGATTGCCGTATCCTACTTGAAAGCGATCAAAGGCCAGAATGAAGTCGTTTACTTCGAGGGTGAATGACTTGGTTTCTGCAGGCAGCGGTGGAAAGGTCAACTTGCCGCTGTATCTGGAGCCTTTGCGCACGGGCTTTTCCCGGTAGTACTCGCTCTTGTTCCAGATTGGATTGCGGTCCAAACTGGCATGATAGCGCACATTGCCTTCTTGACCTCCCCACTTCAAGTAGGAATAATCGAAGAACTCGTCCTTGTCGTACCAACCTCCCGCCCCTTGGCGGCAGAGCAATCGGCTGCTATCGTCCAAACGCAGAATAGTCTGCGTGGGATCCAGCTCCACCCGCTCCCGAGTGCGGTTGATCACGGTTACTTCAAAAACGGTCCACAGAGGCGGCGTATAGTCCAAACCGGGAATTTCGACCCCAGTGAGTGTATAGGGCGTAAAACGGACGTCGTATTCAGCGTCGAGCATGACATCGTCGTAGAACTTGACCTTGACTTGCACCCCTTGCTCACTCCACACGACCGAGCTGTCGATCGGATCAATGTAATAGGTATCCCCAGCGGGTAGGACCGGCTCCAGCTCAATAAAGTACTCCCGCTGCGAATGCGATTCGAGGGATCTGAGAGTAGCGCACCCCCCAGCGGCCAATGCCAAGCACAGGAGGACGCGAATGTGTTTTGCGATGAGTCTCATGTATATTCGCATCCTTAGAAGGGGGATATTAGTTCCACAAAGAGGATGCCCTGCTTGGAATCGGGCCGCCCTGCATGGCTAAAGTCCCGTCGCGTGCGCTGATAGCCGAAGAATATCGAATTGTCGCGGATGCCAAAGTAGTCTGCGGTGATGCTCAGCATGGCCATATAATCAGTCTGGCTGTACGTTCCATCCTCATAGGCGCGATCCCAGTGCTTAAAGGGCAGCAAGGGTAGCCCCTGTACGCCAAGCTGAAAGCTGGTCTTGGGCGTGAGCCTGTACCGCCCCATTACGATGGGAATGAAGTCGCTGTACGATTTCCTCGGCACATCTTCGCTGTCAACCTGCTCAAAGATCGTCCGATGCTTCAACTTAGGGGTGACGCTGAAGGCACCCCAGCTATGGGTGTAGTCGATCTTGTTGACAATGGAAAAACGCGAGCGCACGTCTTGGGGCTGTAACAGCCCGCTGCCGTCTTCAAGCTCAATTTCGGCTTGGCTGTTGCGCTGCCACAGGAAGCCGTTTTCAATGTTGAATCCGCGAAAACCCTGATAAGTGCTGTCGAAAAAGAGGAGATGTACAAAGCTATCGCGCATCAACAACTCGTCCGGCGTTGCCGGACGCCAAAAGCCCACGCGCTCGGGCGGGCCGTCCGGCTCGTTTAACCAGTTGATGATCTCTATATCGTCAATGGGCACTTGGTACACGTAGGTGTGATCCGGGATGTCGTCTTTGACCTGCTTGGCATCGAAGTTAATTTTCAGTGCACCGACGCCGCGCTTTTCCACCTCATAGGCGTAGCGGAAGTACATCCCCTCGGACTTGCCCGGGCCGGCGATCTGGCGGTTGTCGTAGCTGCCTATGCTGATAAACTCGCCCCAACTTCCCAAGCGGTCGTAGCGCAGGAAGATGTGCCGGCCCTTTTGGTCGCGTGGGTAGGGATAGTCCGGCTTATCGTCGTTCTCGCGGAAGTCGGGCACGTTGTTGTTGTTGAAGTCGATGCCATAGACAAATTCGGGCGGCTCTGAATCGTAGGTCAGAAATGCCTCTTCCCAGTCAACAATGAAGTTCTCGTTGCGGTCCACGTCCGGGATATTATCGACGTTCTCATCGAGGCCGGGGTACACTTGGGCATTGGGAAATCCTGGATACAGCGTGCGCGGCTCGGCAACGGCCGTATCGCTAACGTGTTCGTCGGGGAAACGGTCGTGATCGTCGTTGTCCTCGTGGATGGGATATTCCTCGGTAACTGTAGAGATTCTACCGCCGGGAGCAGGCTGCCCATCGTAGTGGAAGGCCATGCCGCCGCGATAGCTATCGTAGCCTCCGCCGTAGTTAGGCTCCATCCGGTATATCTCGCCGCCCAGTGCTAAGCCACCGGCGACATTCTTGATGCCCTTGATCCACCACGCAAAGGCGCGCTCGCTGCTGCGCTGGCCTTCGTTATTGCCAATCGGGAACATGAAATTCTGCAGATTGTGCGCCATCTCGCCACTGACTTCCAGCCCCACCAGATCGACCTGATAGTTGATCGAGGCCAAGCTCTGCCCGGTGGGAATGCCGTAGTCAAAGGAGACCATCCGGCGATTGGCACCAGTCCCGTCGCTGCCATCGGCGCGGATGAGGGTGTAGTAAAGTTCCTCGTCTTCGTCTGTGTACCACTTGAACGGACGCCGTATGGCCCGCTCACCAGCGCTGGCAATGGGAGCTGGCCAAGCCACCTCGGTGATAGCTGCGGTGCCCCGGCGATCGATGTTGAAAAAGTCGTGAGTCTGACTGACACCGACCCGATAATCGCCGGCCACATCGGCGACAAAGCGCGCCGAGCGCACTGTCACGTCCGCAGGAAGGACAAAGGTATAAACCACCGGTACTTTGCCCTCGGCCTCGAGCCCGCCACCGGCGAGGACGGCACCGCCTTCGGGCGGCCCGGCTTCTAGCATTGGATCATAGTCTGGATCATCGTCGAGACTAGTCAGACGCACCGGCTCTGTGCCACGCGCACCCTCAATGAGGATGTCCACGCCATAGACAATGGCATTGGCCCGCGCGTCATCGGGCGCGTCATCGGCCACGAAGACGCGAATGGTCTTGGGACCGAGCATCTGATAGGGCAAATCGCCGCGCCAAGCGCTAGTGCGCGACAAATCTGGCGAACTCATAATCTGGTTGATTAGCGTACCGCCAACGCTGGCGAAGCGACCCACTTCGTGCTGCCAGTGGCCGCCAAAGAGCATCACCGGTGAGTTGTCCCAAGCGTCGTCGCCTTCTTGGCCAATCGCCCATTTGGAGAACAACTGGGCACCAGCGTGGTCGCCGCCGCGCGAGTAGAGCAGAGTCGCTCGGTCGCGCTCCTTGTAGTTGATGTCCATGCGCAGCGCACTCATCTTGCTGTTGACTAGCGTCAGCGGCGTGAAGATGGTGCGCACATCCGTAGCACCGCCTCGTGTGCCCACGTTGCCCAACGTGGCGGTCCAGTGCAAATCCTTGTGAGTATAGTGGCCGATCCGAAACGACCGATACTTGTGATCAATATAGCTATACCCACTAAAGTCACTGCCACTGCGCGACTCTTCTATTGTCAGGAGCCGCTGATAGCCACCGCCCATGTAGTTGCCCATCCGGTCCCAACCCACGTTGCGGGCGCTCAGGGGACGGCCCGACGGGGTGGCCCAAGCAACGGTCTCGCGGTAGTAAGCAATGTACTTTTCGTCGGCGTAGTTGAGATAGGGAACGCTGACTGCGGTGTTGAGGAAAGCCCTCCCCAATCCTCGGTCATAGCGGTCTTGGGGTCCGCGAATAAAAGCGGGGCGCTTTTTCCACGGAGGGTCTTGCGGCGTGCCGGGAGAAGGGTCGTAATAGGGCAGCGGGCCAGCAGATTCGGGGTGGCGCTGCGCCTCCGCCGGTGCGGACAGGCCGGCGCAAACCAGCGCGGACAAGACCACCCAGCGCTTGACAACACGGCATTTTAGAAAACACAGCATGAAAACCCCTCGCGGGTCACTTAAAATTAGGTGTTGGGCGAAAACATATATTTGCCCAAGCTCGCGGGTCAAGAAAAAAAAACGGGAAGCAGGCGTCAAGCCCACTTCCCGTTTTTGTCTAACCTATCCAAAAGTCATTGACTATTGGACGAAGGTCTCCTTTACGCGGCCCCAAGAATCTTCTTCGACCGCGGTACCTGACGGACCAGCCGGCGTATCCACGAAGACCCAGTTGGCGAACTCGGACTGGTTGCCACCAGCCCACGCTACGCACTGGATCTGGCCGCCATAGGCGTCTTCGCCATCGGCGTCAACCAACAGCCAAGTGAAGCCCATCTCCGAGCCGCTCGTAGGGGCTTCGAAGAGGTTGCCGTTGCGCAGAAAAGTGTCCCACTCCATCCGCCCCTCGATCACGTAGTCGGCGTCGCCTTCGTCGCCAAACTCGTCACCGGCGTCGCGGAAGCCGTACTCAAACCCCTCAATTGCATCGGGATCGTGGACATCCACGCGCTGGTTCTGCACGGTGGTGATGTAGCAGACGGACAGTTCATTCGAGCCGAAAGGCACGGCCATAAAGTTGACCACATTCAGATTGACGTACTCGCCAGTCGGGTCGCCACCTGGGTGATCTTCGTTGTTCATGTCGAGGTAGAGAGACATGGAGTCGCGCTCCCACCAAGCCCGTGCCTCGCCGCCACCCTCGGTGTCGCGGACGTTATCGCTAACCTCGGTGATGTAGTACAAGGCATCGTCATCCCACGCCTGCAAGATCACCGAAGAGACATCGGCGTCGGTGCGGCCCTCGCCAGCTACCTCGGTCTCGCCGTTTTCATTGAGCTGGTTGGTGCTTACTTCAGAGGACTCGTTCGCCTGATCGCGCCAGCCAAACTCTTGACCGTCGAGCTGAATCTGGCTCGGCGAGCAGTCGAATTCTAGCGCGCCAGCCCACTCGTCAGCAACAGTTGCGCGGTCGCCGTCGAGTGTGGGAGCTTGGGTGAACTTGGGCAAATCGAAGTAGCGTATCGGCGGCTGGGCATCGGCCAGCGTCGTAACGCAAAGGGCCGCAGCAGCGGCCAAAAGAGTCAACTTCTTCATTACTGTATCTCCTTAGCTTGAGAAGTGGACGAGCGATTTGAACGGTTCATAATAAAACCCCTGCCAAAGGGTTGTCAAGAAAAAAAGTTGCTCTGCGAGACCGTCCAAATTATATCATTAAGTAGATGCAATACACATATTTTCCACTGCAATCGCATAATTTAGTCTCGTGAAATCTCTCTTCCTCATTGGATTGGCCCTCGTACTCGGGGGCCAGCCAACCAACGCCCAGCCGCACATCTACACCATCGGCCTAGTCTTTACCGATCTCGTCGAGCAAGAGATCCTGCCCGTCCACCTCGCCGAGCAACATCCCCGCCTGATGCGAGAAATCGAGCGAGCGATCAGAGACATCTTTACTGACTTGGGCCGCTTTCGCGTCGTGCGCTTGCGGAGCATCCGCGAGGCCCGCGATCCCACAAGGCAAGAATCCATCGATTACATCGCCCATTTCACTTTCAACAAAGCCCATAAGACATACCACAACCAAGTTATTCATTACTACGAAAACTTGGGCCTATTAGACGATGGAGGACCAAGCGAAGACCAGTCTTACACGGTGATTTCACTGCCCTCCATTGTCTGTCAACTCGAAGTCAAGTTGGAGGATCCGCACCGCGACAAAATTTTCTGGTCGGACTTGCGCGACTCTTCAGCCGTGATACCTTATGACCAACAGCTATTCCTTTATAATACTTGGAAGTATCCAGGTGCGTCACATCCTGGTTTGACGCGGGCTTTCCTAGCCGATCTTCTCCGTTTGCAAGTGGCTGATCCTGCTACAGAACGCGCACTGAACGTCGCCGAGCGCTGGTTCGTCTCCAAGCCCAGCAGTGACCTCGCCGTTGCCCGAGGAGTATTAAAGGGGCTGGCGGACAATCTAGCGCCCGACCTAGACGCAAATTTGCCGCTAGAGGGTCGCATCGCGGCTCTCTTGCCCGAACGGAAAGGCAAACCCCACGTTCAGCTAAACATCGGAGCTCGGCATGGTCTAATGAAGCGAATGCGGTTCGATGTGTGGCGACCTAGGCCATCGCAGCAGAAAGTAGGGCAAATAGAGGTAGTTGACGTTGATTCTACTACGGCCATCGCTCGGCTGCGAAAACTCGACAAGAAGCTCAAAAAACGCGGAGATGGCCTACAGATCCAAGACCGGGTCATTTCCCCCAAACGTCCTTTGAGGAGGTCACTATGAGTAAGAAATGGGTCTCCACGCGCTTTGCTTCGCCCACTCAGGACTTCGATCTTGACAGTCTGGTCCGCCGCTTGCGCCGGGGCTTCTTTATCGCCCTAGCTTCTGCTGCGGCCCTTCTGCTCATCGTCGTTGCAATCAACCCTTTTGAAAAAGACGAGAAGAAGACACCCCGGCCCCTGACGACCAAATTCATCAAGCGCGAGCCGCGCCTGACCAAGCCGCTGGAACTGCGCAAAATTCCCCAGCCCAAGCGCCAGCTCGCGCGCCGCGAAGTCCAGCTAGCGCAAGCGCGCATGGACCAAGTACAGGCCACAGCCTCGTTCAACACCCGCAGCCTAATCGCCGGCGTCGGTGGCTCGGGAATCCGCCTGTCAGGGCAGACTGCCTTCAGCACGATGAGCGGTATGACCATAGAGCCCAAGCTGACGGCAGCGGCCGTGACCAGTACCCGAACCTCCGAGCACAAAATTGACATGGGCCTAGAGATGCTCGACGTCAACAACATGGACACTGGTCGCTACCGCGCCATTATCGTCCAAGACGCCACGGACAAGCAGGCCCTCAAAGGCTTTGTCAAGCTAGCCCAAGTCATGTCCTCGCGGGCACTGGCCGGCGGGACCTCCGGCTATGGCACGGTCACGCTCCGAGTCAAAACCATCGACCGACTGCGCGATGTGATCAACGAATATACCGGCCTCAAGGCCGAGTTCCTCGGCTTTGTCACGTTCGACGACCCGCGTCTTATGGAAATACCTATCATCCTGCCGCAGGGATCGCCCAACGCAGCTGAAATGGCCAACTTGGCCCAGTATCTGATGTCGGGTGGATTTTCATTCAGCGGGATCTACGGCGAAGCACTAGAAAAGTACGGCGGCCTAATCAACGGCAAGGACTTCTGGTCCGAGCGCCTGCCGGAGGATCACCCCGTCTATACCTCCTTCTTCGACCTGAGTGGGGGCATGCCTTTCGGCTATAGCCCCTCACTAGGGCAGGGCAAATTGGGCGTTAGGCCCTGGAATTATCTGCGTGGCTATTACATCAAAGGCAGGTTGGCAAGCGTCACGCCTGGCGACGGTGGTTGGGGCTGGGAAAACGACGGACGCGGCGGAGACTCGACGCGCCAGCTACAACTAGCCGTCAACATCATCATCTACGCCCTGACGCAGGAAGGGTCAATTACCCAACGCCTCATGCAGATGGTCAACTAGGCTTCACTGCAAAGCTAAACCCAAAGCAGGTGTCAGGTTTTTAATCCCTGACACCTGCTTTCACTTAAGCCGCCCATGTCCAAGCTCGCCCTAGCAAGCCTCTGCGCCGGCCTATTGAGTTGCGCCGCACAACAGGCCGAATACTACATCGACCAACTCGCCGATCCGAGGCGTCAAGTCCGCCTCGACGCCAGCCACGCCTTGGTGCAACTAGGCAGCGCAGCCGTCGAGCCTTTGCTGGACCGCGCAACCGCTGGCAGCGATAGCCTGCGCTACATTACCGCGCAAATCCTCGGCCAAATCGGCGACCGGCGCGCCACCCCCTTCCTCAAATCGCTCCTCCGCGACGACAATCGCTATGTCCGCGAACAGGCCGTCCGCGCCCTCGGCCAACTCGACGACCCCCACCTCCACGCGACCTTAGCCAGCGTCCTCGCCGACGACTCAGTCCCCGAGGTGCGCGGCGCGGCAGCTTGGAGCTTGGGCAATCTCCGCGACACCACGGCCGTGCCTTCTCTGGTGCGCGCCTTGGTGGATACCATCCCCTCGGTGCGCCGACAGGCCCTCGCCGCGCTGCAGTTTCTGTGGACCTCAGAGGCCGAAGCGGCAACCCTCGCCGCGCTGCGCGACCGCGACGACAACGTGCGCTACATCGCCGCGCAGCTATTGGGACACCACCGGACGCATCGCGCCCTCGACGCGCTGTGCCTCGCCTTGACCGACGACAACATCTGGGTCCGCGCAGAAAGCGCCCGCACCCTCGGCCGCATCGGCGACACCACAGCCGTGAGGCCGCTAGAGCGCATGTTCGCCGAGCGCGAAGGTCCCGACCACGAGGCCGCCAAAGAGGCATTGCATCTGCTCACGGGCCTAAACTACGCGGTCGCCCCCTAATTTGCGCGTCTTTCCGCTGTTTTGCGGCGCGCTGCTATGCGCCCTCCCCCTGCGCGCCCAACCCCAATTTAGCGACCAAACCGCTGCCGCTGGCATCACCTATCGCAATGCATTTGGCGGACAAGAAAAGCACTACATCCTAGAATCCCACGGCAGCGGCGCGGCCTTCTTCGACCACGACTCCGACGGCGATCTCGACCTCTACATAGTCAACGGAGCCACTTTTGCCACGTACCGCGACCACTCGGGGCCGGGCAACGAGCTCTACCGCAATCGCGGCGACGGCACTTTTGCGGAAATCACCCGAGAAGCTGGGGTCGGCGACGCTGGCTGGGGCGGTGGCGTGGCCGTGGGCGACACCGACAACGACGGTCACCCAGACCTCTACGTGACCAACTACGGAGCCAACGTGCTCTATCGCAATCGCGGCGGAGACCGCTTTGTCGATGCAACTCGAGAAGCGGGCGTTGGCGGCGATCAATACAGCGCCAGCGCGGCCTTTTTCGACTACGACCATGACGGGGACCTCGACCTCTACGTGACTAACTACGTCGTCTTCGACGCCGAGAACCTGCCGGCGGAGCCACAACTCTGCACCTTTTTCAGCGGCCTCCAAGTCTATTGCGGCCCTAAAGGCTTAGTCGGCGCGCCGGACGTGCTCTATCGCAACGAGGGCAACGGTGTATTTACTGACGTCACCCAAGCGTCCGGCGTGGCAGCCGCCAACCGCTATTACGGCTTGGGCGTGGTCCCGGCCGACTACGATTCCGATGGCGATAGCGACCTTTTTGTCGCCAACGACGAAACTCCCAACGTGCTCTTCCAAAACCAAGGCGACGGCACTTTCCAAGATGTCGCCCTCATCGCGGGCGTGGCGTACAACGGTGACGGCGATGTCGAAGCCGGTATGGGCGTGGACTTTGGCGACTACGATCAAGACGGCGACCCAGACTTGTACGTAACCCACTTTTTTACCGAGACGAACACGCTCTACCGCAACGAGGGCGGCGTGCGTTTCTCCGATGTCACCACCACGGCTGGTCTCGCCGCGGCCACAGTAGAGATGTTGGGTTGGGGAACGCGCTTTTTCGACTACGACAACGACGGTCGCCTCGACCTCTTCGTCGCGAACGGCCACGTATATCCGCAGGTTGACCAAGCCGCAACCGGCACTACCTACCGCCAACCCAACCAACTCTTCCGCAACGAGGGCGGCGGCCGCTTCGCCCCAGTATCAGTCGGCCTTGAGCTGATGCAGGCCAAAGTCAGCCGCGGCACCAGCTTTGGCGACTACGACGACGACGGCGATATCGATCTCTTCGTCGTCGAACTAAACGACGCGCCAACTCTGTTGCACAACGATGGGGGAAATGAGGGAAACTATCTCGTGG
>VXZF01000147.1 GCA_009845645.1 Gemmatimonadota bacterium
GTGGTGCGGGGGATGGAGTGGGTGGCTGGGGACGAGATTGTAATCAGCGCGGACGAGGAAGCAGCGCTGCTTTTGCCGGCGCTGCACTTGCGAGATTTGTACGGGGTCGAGGTGGTGAAGGTGCCGCTGATTGACGACGATGACGGGCAGGTGCAGGCCGTGGAGGAGCGGCTGGGGGAGAGGACCAAGCTGGTGGCCTTGAGTCATGTGACGACGGACTTGGGATACCGTCTGCCAGTGGAGCGGATTTGCGCGGTGGCGCGGGCGCGGGGGGTGCGCAGCTTTTTGGATTTGGCCCATTCGGCGGGATTGTATCCTTTGGACTTGCATGCGCTGGGGTGCGATTTTGCCGGGTTGCTCTCCTATAAGTGGATGTACGCGCCCTATGCTGCGGGGTTGCTCTACGTGCGGAAGGAGGCTCTCGACGCGGTGCAGGTGCGCTATGCTGGCGGACGAGCTGAACAGTGGTTGGACCCGGTGGCGGACATCTTCGCGCTGCGCGAGACGGCCGAGCGCTTTCAGTACGGTCCTTGGTGTTGGCCGCTGGTGCTGGCTTGGGCTTTTGCCGTTGAGTATCTGTCGGCCATCGGGCTGGAGGCGATTTGGGAGCGGACGGTGGCGTTGGCTGGGCGGCTGAAAGAGGGGCTGACGCAGATCCCGGGCGCAGTGCTCTACACTCCGCGATCGCCGCAGCGGTCTGCGGCGTTGGTCAGCTTTGGGCTGGCTGGATGGAAGGGAGAGGAATTGAGCCAAGCTCTCCGCGAAGAGTGGAACATGGTCATCAAGCCGCTACCGCACGGGCGCGAAGGCTTGCGCGCTAGCATCACCTTTTTCCTCCTGGAATCTGAAATCGACGAACTGCTCGCGGCGCTGAACAGCTTGGCCAAGCAAAGGAGCAAAAGCCGTTGACCTCACAACAAACTGGACCGGCTAGAGGTAGCCCCGCTGAATCTTCCCAAGTGGGGCACGGCTTTGGCACCGCGCCCGTTTTTCTCGCGTCAATCAGCACGATCCTCGGCGCGATCCTCTTCCTGCGATTCGGATACGCGGTTGCGCATGTCGGCCTTTGGGGCAGCCTCATGATCATCGTTATCGGGCATCTCGTGACCATTCCCACGGTCTTGGCGGTGTCTGAGATTGCCACGAACCGCCGCGTGGCGGGGGGCGGAGCGTACTACATTATTAGCCGCTCTTTCGGCACCAGCATTGGAGGCTCGATCGGGATAGCGCTGTACCTCTCCCAAGCGATCTCGGTCGCTTTCTACTTAGTCGCCTTCGCAGAGGCCTTCGAGCCTGTTTACGAATGGGCTGCTGCGACGCACGGAGTAGAAGCCGACCCGTGTTGGGTGAGCTTGCCGTGCACGGTTTTGTTGGCCGTGCTGATACTCGTCAGAGGTGCCGGTCTCGGGGTGCAGGCGCTGTGGATTGTCAGCGCGATTTTGGGGGCGTCCATTGCCGCGTTCCTGTTGGGACAGGCTCCCGAGGAAATCCGTCCCGACGGGTTTCAGCTCACTGCGAGGATTGAGGGCGGCGATGCCTTTGGTCTCGTCTTCGCGACGTGCTTTCCGGCCTTCACGGGCATGATCGCGGGCTTGGGTCTTTCCGGTGATCTGAAGAATCCCCAGCGCAGCATCCCCCTCGGTACGATTGGCGCGACGCTCGCGGGCATGATTGTGTACGCGTTGGTCGCCATCAAGCTCGCCCAGAGCGCGACGCCGGAAGCGCTCGCCGGCGACCAGTTCGTCATGGCGCAGATTGCCCTGTGGGGGCCGGCAATCTATATAGGGTTGGGTGCTGCCGCCCTGTCCTCTGCCCTTGGTTCGATTCTCGTCGCTCCCAGAACCCTGCAAGCGCTAGCGCGCGACAACGTGCTGCCCGTGCCAAAACTGAATCGCCTGCTGGAGAAAGGCTGGGGTAGAGCACAAGAGCCGGTGCCTGCGACCTGCGTGTCGAGTGCCATCGCAATCACATTTGTTGTCTTGGGAGATATTGACTTTATCGCCCATATTCTCAGCATGTTCTTCATGGTTACTTATGGTGCCCTGTGCTCGGTATCATTCCTCGAATATTTCGCTGGTAATCCGTCGTACCGCCCCACCTTCCATTCGCGCTGGTATTTGTCGCTGTTGGGCGCAGTAATGTGCGGCCTGATGATGATCCAGATGAACGCGCTGTACGCATTTGTGGCGATCTCTCTCATGGTAGCGACTTACCTCGGGCTGCGACGCTCGCGGCGAGGAGAGCGCGGCCTGACGGCGATCTTACAAGGGACGATGTTCCAATTGACTCGCCGTCTGCAGATCACGCTGCAGAAGAACCGCGCGGTGAGATCGGAAGGGGGCTGGCGGCCCTCGATTATCGCGGTGACTCGTTTTGGGGAACGCCGACTGGGGCACTTCGACCTGCTGCGCTGGATCAGCCATCGGCATGGGTTTGGGCACTTCATTCAGTTTTTTCAGGGAGAATACTCGTTTACTGAAGAAATCGAGGCCCGCATGCAGAAGGGGAGACTGATCGAGCGGGCCGAGGTCAGCGGGGCGGGCATTTTCGTGGATTCCCTGATTTGTCCTTCGTTCCAGATGGCGCTGGCGCAGACGCTCCAGATGCCAGGCATCTCGGGCTTGCCCAACAACTGCGTTCTGCTCGAGTTCGACAAAGATCATCCAGAAGAGATCAAAGAGACCGCGCAGGGTGCGCTCCTGGCAACGGAATCGATGATTAATGTCCTGATCCTGCGGTCGACGAAGTACCGTTTTGGCTATCGGTCCTCGATTCACTTGTGGGTGACTGAGGAGAATCTTGCGAATGCTCCGCTGATGCTGCTTTTGGCGTACATCATCGTGGGGCATCGAGAGTGGCGACAAGCCGAGATTCGGCTCTTTGCGTGCTTCAATTCTGGAGACGGAGAACGCGAAACGCACAAGATCTCCAGTTTGATGACCGAAGGACGATTGCCGATCTCTAAGCACAATGTGACGTCGGTTCATTGTGCGACTAGTGAAGCTCTCGAGTTTGAGGTGTCGCTCCGATCCTCTAAGGCCGATTTGGTCATCGCGGGCTTGACCGATGACGACATCAAATCAGGCGAGGCGGAGCAAGCGCTCCAGTGCTACGACGGGGCGAATGATGTGTTGTTCGTCCATGCGAGCGAGCCGGTCGCAATCGAGTAATTCGGAATCGTCTAATCACTTTTTTCGGCGGGGATAGATAGTTTGAACAGGCTCGAATTGCGTCTCAATCGGGGTCGCCACACGGTCTGGTGGCGTACTCTACTGGCGGTGCTGATCTGGAGTGTGGTTTGCTGGTCACGAACCGTTGCCGCTGAAAGCGAGCATCGGTTGACCATCCTGCACACCAACGACTTGCTGGGCCGACTGCTGCCAGAGCCTTATTTCGACGAAGCCGACTGGGGCGGTTTTGCCCGCTTGGCCTACCTGATAGCGGAGCAGCGGAGTACCCGCGCCGACTCCGTCCTGATCGTGGACGGGGGCGATGCCTTGGGCGATTCTCCCCTCGCTGGTATGGACGCCGGTCGAATGGTAGTGCGGTTGATGAACGGGATGGGTTATGATGCGCTGGCGGTGGGGAACCACGAATTTGACTACGGCCTCGACTCCCTTCGCATCCGCGCTAGCGAGGCGAATTTCAATGTGCTAAGTGCCAATGTGCGGGTAGCACCAGACAGCACGGCCTTATTTGCACCCTTTGTCCTCGTGGAGCGGGCCGGACTACAGATTGCCCTCATCGGCTTGCTCTCGCCCCAAGCCCTAAAAGTGATCAACCCTGTGAAAAATCCTGCTCTCAACATTGACGACCCTCACCTAGTCTTGAAGACTTTGTTGGAGGGACCGGCAGGGCGGGCGGATCTGCAAGTGATTTTGGTCCACATGAGCGCTCAGGAGGCACGCGATCTGGTGCGGGCTTTCCCACAAGTGGACCTGTGCATTGCCGGAGGCTTTGGCCGGGAAACCCGCAGGGGTGCCGGCGAACATGTGGTGCGCTTTGCCGGGGGCGGGTATTTGGTCACCACGCCGGGCTGGGGAACTTTCTTGGGACGGGTGGATATGACCGTGCGCCGAGAGGAGGGTCGGGTCGTCTTAGTAGATGTGCAGCCTCGGCTAGTGCCTATAAGCCCCGAGGTTCCCCAAGACCAAACCGTGGCGTCTCTTATTGACCAGCAGCAAGAAACTGCACAGCGAGTTCAGCAACAGCAGCTTGGCAACACCAAGGAACCCATTGAGGACGCGGCCCAATGGGTGGCTGATCTGATCCGCACGCGACTGAACACCGAAGTGAGCGTGATTAACCAAGGAACCCTGCGGAGCCTAACCTTGGATGGCGCTATCCAGTTAGAGACTTTGGCCAACCTAGTGCGCTACGATGATGTTCTAGTTCGCGTGGAGGTGCTGGGGAGCCAGTTGAAAGCTATGGCCGATAGCAGCGCCAAGCGGCCTTCAAGAAGCCAGCGACTAGTTTTTTCGGGATACGATGTCCAGATCAGCTTGATTGGCGGTCGTCCTCTAGTGCCAGAAGAGAAATACCAAGTGGCTACTACTTCGTATCTAGCCTCCGGGGGGGACGACTACTGGACTAAAAAAGAGGCCATAGATATGGCATCGGCGGATTGGATTACGCTGAAGCAGATGCTGGAAGAGCACATCCGTAAATACCCCAACTTGGGGCGCTGGGACGGCGTGCGGCAGGGCGGACGGAGCGTTTGGAAGAATAGCACCAAGCTCAATGGCTCGCTGTCGCATACAACTCTCGACGCCTCGGCTAGCCGCTACAGCGGCGTCTCCTTTCTAGGCGGACATGACGCCTTGGCTTGGAACGGACAGTTTGAGAGCCGCACCAGCTACTTGAGCCAGCGGGGCACACTGGTCGCTCTGCTGCGCTCTGGTTTTGGCCAGTTGCGTGCCCGCAGCAGTCTGCGCGAGGCAGTGGACCGCTTGGAAGGAGACGTGCTCTACACGTGGTCGCAGCGCCGCCTCGCTCCTTTTTTGGGACTCGACATTAACACGGTATGGACAGCCGCTTCGGGAGAGAAACATCCCCTTGCGCTGCGGTTCAAAGGGGGCTTGCATAAAAAATGGGCCCCGGATACCGGCGTCCGCGTGGGTCTGGCTATGGAGAGAGACCAGGTCCAAGCGACCAATGTAATGGGGCTAGAAATAGCGCCCGAGTACAAAGAAGAATGGCGGCCGGGTAATGTCGCGTCCTCTCAGGCCAAATTCTTTTGGGGAGTAAGGCAAAGGAGTACGCTGTCGCTGCAGAATTTTAACTGCCTGCGCATCCGGTTGCTGGGCAATCTGGCCTTTACCCTCGACGCCAATTTGTTCCTGCACCGCGACAGTCAAGTCCAAGCGCTGGCCGTCAAATCGGAACTGCAAGTGGGGCTGGGATACGCTTGGAGCGAGAAGTGGTTGTAAACGGTTTAAGGAATGGTTTATGAAGAGGTATAGGATTAAAAAACTATGAAGGCGCTCGTATGGCGATGTGTGCCGTATCTCGTCGCTGCTTTTATGGTCGCCAACGGTTTCTACACCTTGGCCATGGGCTTAGGCGAGATCTTTCACCTCGACCAGTATCTGGCTGTCGAACTGGGCGAAATGCGTCGCTATCTGGAAGTGGTGCCTGCCCCGCAGTTGGGTGGTTTTGTGGCGGTTTTCTTGGGCGTCGTATTCATCGTTTTAGGCAAGGGGTTGGCCGAACGGCGACGGCGCGCGCGCAACTGGGCCGTGGTGGCGCTGCTGCTCAATGTTTTGTCCCATCTATACCAAGGGCTGCCATTGCGGAACTGTATCTTGTCGGCAGCGGGTTTGGTGCTTTTGGGGCTGTTGCGCACCGAGTTCACTCGCCACAGCGAGCGCCATCGCTGGAGCTATGCCGAAGTAATCGCCGTGCTGTCGATCATCTTCGCTTTGGCCTACGGCATTGGCGGGGCGTATTTGCTGCGTGCTGAGTTCAGCGGCATTGAGACGTGGGCGGACGCAGTCTATTTCACGGTCGTCACGTATAGCACTTTAGGATACGGGGATATGCTGCCCCAGAGTACCAACGCCAAATGGTTCGCCATCTCTATGGTAAGCGTTGGCATTGGATCATTCGTTACGGCCTTAACCGTATTGCTGGGACCGCTGATCGAGAACCGGCTAAAAGGAGTATTCGCTGTCGTGAGCAAATTTCAAAAGAGCGTGGATCACATAGTAGTGTGCGGCTATACCAAAGTAACCGAGAGCATCGTCGATGAACTGCGCACGCGACAGGTGCCGTTCCTCATCATCGACGGGCGCGAAGATTTTGTCGTACATCTCAAAAACAGCGGCTTGGATGTTCTACAAGGCGACCCCACGGAGCGAGCTGTGTTGGAGCAGGCCAATCTGTCCAGTGCTGCCGCAGTGATCGCGGCCACGGACTCGGACGCCACCAATACTTTAGTGGCTCTTACTGCCCGCGCTCTGCGCGAAGCCGGGGAGCAGCACAAGTTCCGCATTATCGTGCGCATTGAGGACGAAGAGAACATCGCCAAAGTGGAGAGTATAGGCGTTGATGAGATCATCTCGCCTTCTACTTTGGGTGGTCGGCTCATGGCGCAGCGGGCAGTGGGCGCAGCGGAGAGTGTGGACCATGATTGATGTCTATGTAGATCGGTTGTGGGAATGGCTGATAAGCAGCCTAGCCGATTTGGTGCTAGGACTGCTCATTGCCTTAGCGTCTTGGTTGGCCAGCCGCTGGGTCAAGCGCTTTGTCTCCCGCACTGCCAAGCGCCTAGGCTGGGACGAAATCCTGTGGGATTATTTTGGTACGGTACTGCGCTACCTGACCTTGATTGTGGGATGGGTATCAGCCCTCAAGAAGATCGGCTTTCCAGTGGAGGCGGTGTTGGCCACCTTCGGCATTAGCGGCATCATCATCGGCTTGGGGGCACGCCGGTCCATCGCCAATTATTTTTCGGGGTTGATGATGTTGGCAGCTCGGCCCTTCAAGCAGGGGGATTTAATAGAGTTTGGACCGCCGCCGCAGATCGGCCGGGTCACGGAGGTCAAGATGACGTATACCGGATTGGTGACGCTCGACAATGTGCGGCTGGTCGTGCCCAATATGGTGATCTGGCGCAATAAAATCGTCAATTTTTCCTCCCTTGGGCAGCGCGCCATTCGCATTCCCATCGCCGTGCCGTACGATGTGGACGTGGATTGGGTCACAGATTTAGCCCTCGACGTGCTGGCTCAGCACGATCAGGTACTCGACGACCCAGCTCCTTCCTGTACTGTGTCGGAAGTGACCGCGGAGGATGTGAAGATGATGCTGGTAGCATGGAGCGATGTCGATAACATGAACATCTTCGGCGAGGTGGTTATTCGCATGCGCACAGCTTTTGAGACCGCTGGTCTGGCGGTTACAGTGCCAGCTACAGCGATCGACCTGAAACGGGAGGAGTGAGCATGGCCCAACAGCAAGGCTTCTTCTCCCTCGACGAGGCGGTGGATAAACTTGGGTTGAGCCGCCCGGAGATCTATCGCCGGGTACAGGACGAAGCTCTCAAAGGCGAGAAAAGCGACCGTTGTCTGCGATTTGCTGTAGAGGAGATTGAGCGCTATGCCGCTGTACTGGAGCAGGAGCGCGACCTGCTGCAGAAGTCGATTGACCGTTGGTTGGCGTTTTTTGCCGAACGCTTGGCAGATTACCCTTGGGCAGTGATCGAGGATGTAGCCGATAAACCCGTTACCGAACAAATGGCCGAGTTAGGCGAGCGCATTTTGCAGGACGCCTTGGGTGAGGGAGCACAGGATGTGTATTTTGATCCTCTGGACGCTGGCTTGCGTCTGCTCTACAGCGTGGGGCGCTGCCAAGAAGTGGCCCGTTTTGATGCCTGCCTGACAGAGCCTTTGGGGACGTGGCTCAAGGGGCTGACCGTCTTGGAAGAGACCGTGCCCGAGCGGCTGGGCGAAGGCCTAGCTAGGAAAACTTGGGGGGAAACGGGCTGCCAGCTACGGCTGACTGAAGTGCCTACCACCCTAGGGTCTCATTTCCATCTCCATCTGTTCACGGATTACGAAGGGACGAGCCTCGAAGATCTGGGCTACATGCCAGAGCAGGCCGAATGCCTCAGACGGGAATTTGGGGCGCGGCCGGGGCTTTTCCTACTCATTGGCTCGGGCGTCCCCGAGGACGAGCGCAATCGCTTGGTGCTGGCCCGGAATTGGGCGGATGCAGGGCGCTTAGTGGTATGTCTGGACCACCGCATTAGGTACCGGGCCGAGCAATTGGTACAGCTAGAGCTACGAGACGAGGCGGGTCCTGATTTCAAAACTCTGTGGCAGGCGGCGCTAGACATGAGTCCCGATGTTGTGGTGCTAGACGAGGTGCGCGATGCCGACCAAGCCCAAGCTCTGCTTGAAGGGGTGCAAAGCGGTACTATGGTGCTGGTCCAAGTACGGGCCGGGAATATGATAGAGGCGGTGCAGAAGTTGCTCGATTTTGAGATTGACCGGGCGGCTCTTGGCCGGGCCTTGTTGGGTGGGGTAGATAAGGCCGTCGTGCGTCGGCTGTGTCCTCAGTGCGCTCGTCGTCGGCCTCTGCGGGACGACGAATTGGCGCGGTTAGGTTTGGCGGTCGGCGATGGGGTTGGTACACCAGTGGGGTGCTCGGCGTGTGGCGATGGGTACGTCGGGCGTCGGTCGGTATATGGACTGTGGCTAGCGGACACCGAATTGGCGGCATGGGTCGCCGACCCACAGATCGATTCACCTCTCCCACCGATTGGACCTGAGAGCCTGACTGAGGTCCTGCGTCGAGCCGTGCTGGATGGCGAGGCGACCCCGGAGGAAGCCTTGGCTTTGCTACCGTGAATCTTCTTATTCGCTAGCTGACTCAATACCTTGGGATATAATAGAGGGCGCAATGGAACATATCCATGTTATTATGGCCGGGGTGACCGCCATCATTCTCTTCGTCTTTGGGTTGGAGAATTTTTCCGCTGAGATTGAACAAATCTCCGGCGAAAGATTCCGAAAGTTCCTCGCCAGAGCGACTAAAATTCCGGCAATAGGCGTACTCATTGGTGCTTTAGTGACCGCCGTTATCCAGTCTAGTTCTGCGACCTCGGTAATCGCAGTTGGCTTGGTTAATGCGGGGGTTCTCTCATTCAAAAGCAGCGTTGGGATTGTCTTTGGAGCGAACATTGGTACCACGATTACGGCCCAACTAGTCGCGTTCAAGCTCACGGCGTTTGCGCCTGTGTTTATCATTTTGGGCTTTTTACTTTCGTTCGTTCGCTCGAAAATTTCCATCTTCGGCAAATCCATATTTTACTTTGGCTTTGTCTTTTTCAGCCTCAATCTTATCTCTGCGGCACTCGCACCGCTCCAGAATGAACCGGCGCTGACCAAGTACCTCATCCAGCCGCAGAATCCGTTATTCGCCATTCTGGTGGGTTGTCTATTTACGGCCGCTGTGCAATCGAGTTCGGTGACCACGGGACTGGCGATCATTTTTACGCAACAAGGATTATTGAGCCTTGAAAACGCCGTTCCGCTGATCATGGGAGCAAACATCGGCACCACGGCAACTGCATTGCTCGCAATGCTAAATATGGACGTTGCCGCCAAAAAGACCGCGCTCAGTCACTTCTTTTTTAATGTGGGCGGCGTATTGATTTTTCTGCCGATCCTACTGCTGTTCGGAGATAGGCTGAATGAGTTTGATGCCAATCCGGCAGTCGCATTGGCCAATATACACCTCGTATTTAACGTGGTGGCGAGTCTGATTTTCGTCGTCTTGATCAATCCCTTTACGCGGCTTGTCGATGTGCTTTTGGGCGAGGACAAGATGGATTTTGCGCGCTTGGACATTCCGACGTTTAATGAGCAAACCGCATTTGAGACGGTGAAGTCCGATTTGCGCCGCAATCTCGCGGAGCTCTTGGGCTTTTTGCAGGAAAGCTACAATCTGGTGACGC
>VXZF01000379.1 GCA_009845645.1 Gemmatimonadota bacterium
AGGTGAGGTAGGCGGGCAGAATCTCGGCTATGAAGCGGTTGTTGTCCGCGCCTTGGCCGCTGAACTCAAGGGAGGAGGAGAAACGGCCTTCATTCATCTCGATGTGCAGACTGTCCCCAGGTTCGACAAAGAGGATCAACTGAGCGCGCGGCCCAAAAACGAAAGATCGCAGCCCCTCCAGCCATTTCCACTTGGGAGGTTGTGGGTCTTTGTAGCCTCCCATGACGAGCGTTCCTCGGGGAACCGGAAAGGTGAGGGCAAAGCGGTTTTCACTGTCCAGCACGACGAGGTGTTCAGACCTTGTTGGCGATAGCGAGGATTGGTAGCCAAACTCGATTTCCCGCGCTGGGGGGTTGTGGATCTTCCCCGTGATGGTCGCGGCGCGCGGTGCTTGTTGGGCTAGCCCCACGCTTGCTGTGCAGAGTAGAGCGGTGAGGATGCTAAGATATAGTTTCATCAGACTCCTCCTTGGTCGAAACCTGCTTGAAAAAGGAACTCCGTCGTCCCCACGGCCTCCCTTAATTTTGCCCATAGTCCAAACGGTACGCCAGCAGCCCATCACTACTCGTCGCGTAGAGATACCCATTGGCTACGGATAGGGCACCAATGCTCCTGTCGGGTTCGAAGGAAAAGCTTTCGATCAGTGCCCCGTACTCGGCTATCGTCCACGCTTTTACTCTAAGGTCTGACGACCACTTTCCTCGGCCGTACCCTCGGCTGTAGGCTACTCCATCGACAATCTGCAAAGAGCGAATGTCGTCGCTCCGAAGCAGCGGCAAGTATCCTACTTCGCGCGGTTGATCGGGATTGAAGATATCGAACTCGACCAACTCGTGCGGCCAAAAGCGCTCGACATAGAGCTTGTCACCATCGGTAGCTACCAGTCTAGGATCGTAGTAAGACTGAGGCCGGAAAGACTCTATAGTATGTCGCCCGGTCTCGCGCAAAGTGTGCGCATCGGCCACATCGATGACCACCAATTCGCGCTCAGTCCCAATGTAGGCGCGACTTCCACGCACACTTACATGGCACCGAGGCTTCCACATGTGGGGATAGTCCACAGGGTCGGAAATGGGCATTATCACCTGCTCGCTACCCACCACCGGCATTCCCTCTGCGTCAAGGGTGAAAGCCTCGGCAGCCAAGGCATAGCCCCGCTCCCGGACGAGGAGCAAACCGCCGTCTGTGGCTCCCCAATACTGGTGGTAGCGAAACCTTTTCCTTTTGATGGCGGCGAACATACGGTAACCCTTGAGCGCGGGCGCAGCCGGGTCGCTAACGTCGAAGACAACCACCCCGAGACTGTCGCTAGGTAGTCCTTTGCGCCACCCGACGAGATATGCCAGCGAATCGACTACGCATATTGCGTTGCCGCCCTTCCACAACTTATGGGACTCTGGTCTAGTGCTGCCGAGCAGGCGCATTTGCTGCGGATTATTCAAGTCGGCGATGGCGATACCAATTTGTCCGGTGGTCATATAGGCGAGTCCGTCTTGGACAGCGAGGTCCCCATAGTACTGCTCATCGGGGGCTTCTAGCACCCCAGCAGGCATCTGTTGGTTGGCGAGAGGTACCCCGTAGAAAATCACAAAGACGACGGCAATGATCGCACCCCATCCTATCGCCACCGTGCGCCACGAGAGTATCGCTTCGCGGTAGCGGCGCAAAAGTACCGACGCCACCGCCAGTGCCACTGCTGTCAAACCCAGATTAGCCAATACCTTCACCCAAAACCGGGCCGAGTCCGTCGCCAAGCGCACCAAATGCCCTTGGTCATCCAAGCCGATTGCGACGAGTGGATAGCGATTGAGAATCGGAAAAATAGCCGTTGCCGGGCCTGTGAGGAAAACCCCTAGCACCATGGCCAGCGCAACACCTACGGCGACACCCTTGAAAGGATGATCCGTCACCACCGAGCCGATAAAAACTAGGGCATAGAGCAGCGAAAATTGAGTAAATGACAGAGCGACCATTGAGGCATAGTCAATGCTCTGCACGGTGACCAGTTTATATGCTAGGTACTCGCGTTCCACCTCCAGACTGGCCAAGTCTATGTACACCGTAGCCCAAGCCACTAGCGCGACCAACAGCAGTCCGCCAAGCCCTAACAAGAACTTGACAGCCAGCACTGTCGCGTCCGCTACCGGCTTGTCTAGGAGGAAGGACAAGGTGCCGGTGCTACGCTCGCGGGCGATGGCGTCCATACCCAGCACAATCGCCATCACCACCAGACCGCCTATAATCAACTCTTCGAAACTTGCTACGTAGCTGCGGCTGAAATCGGCATTGTTCCTCATTAGACAGACCACCACGGCGAGCGCAACGCCCACCAATACCTTGGGCAGAATTTCGCGGCCCTCTTTCCACAGTAACGCGTACAACGTGCTCATGGCCGGCCTCCTTTGATCTGCTCCGGCGAGAACACCATGAGCGAACGCCCGATCAAGGTGTAGAAATGGCCGCGGACGAGATGGAGCCGTTTCCAATTGCGACTGATAGAAGACGAAGACCGCAGCTCGTCGGGTACTTGCCAATAGCCCACGTCCTCATAGGTGCGATAATCGGTTAACCTATCGACGGATAACCCATTCCGTGACGTGCTGTACACCCAGTCGTCGATTATTTTTATGGTATTTCTAGCAGTAAAAAACCAGTACTCGATCTCACGTGGCCTATTTGGATCGGCGATGTCGAAGGCGACCAAGTTTCCGGGCCAGTACCGGTGGACGTAGAGCGTGTGGCCCTCGCGGGTTATTGGGCGGCTCTTGTGCGAGTCGTACTCACTATTGTAGTCGCCCATCTCCACTCGCACAGTCTCTTGCAGTTCCCCTAGATTCCGGGCATCCACCGCGAGAAAACCGTCCCTGTATCCTACCCATATCCGCTCGTTGTGTACGTGCACGGACAGTTTGTGTTCCCACCAGCCTCGGAAGTCATCCTGGTAGCCTTCTGGTAGCTTCTCGACGACCAGTTCGTCTGCCCGGGCTGGCAGCCCTTCCACATCTAATGTAAACGACACTAATCCCAACTTATCGCCCCAACGCCCACTGAGGGTCAGCCCCGCGCCGCAGCGATCCCAGTTCCAAAATTCCTCTATATCGTTGCCAATTATCCGGTATCCTTTGAAGACTGGGTGGGCCGGGTCTCCGACGCTGAAGACGGCGATGCCGAGGCTATCGGCGGGCAATCCCTTGCGCCGACCAAGGAGGTACGCTAGCGAATCCACAACCGCTACTCGGCTCATCAACCACAGCGGCACCTCCGCGGCGGCTAGTAGCTCAGGCTTGGTAGGATCGCGCAAATCCACGACCGCCAAGCCCCCTTCAGTCGCTACATACCCCCGATCTCCGACGACGGCCAAGTCGAGATAGGCCCCTTCCTCGGGCGTTAGCACACTCAGCGGTCCCGGTTTAGGCGGCGAGGGCTCATGGGTTAAATTCATCAGATTTATGAGAGCGATCAGGGCCAGCCAGCCGATGACAATGGGCTTCCAGCCGATGCTGACCCCACGGAAGCGGCGCAAAAGTGCGATGGAAACCACCACACCCGCCGCCATCACTGCCGCTGTCGCTCCCACCCGCACCAAATAGCCCCACGAGTTTTCTACTATGCGAACTACTGTACCCCGGAAGCTGATTCCTGGATTGAAGGAGAAAAGTGGCTTGAGCGCGGGGAAATACTTGAGCACATTGTCGGCCGAAGGGATCAAGACGATCAGCAGCAAAGTGCCCAAGGCCGCCCCCTTGAGCGGATGGTCTGCCATTGTCGAGCAGGCGAAGATCACGCTATAGGCAATCAAGCCCGGCGTAAGGGAGAACAGCAACATGTTGACATAGCCTACCTCCTCGACGAGCCGCTTTACAGAAGGGTACCAAGCACCGCTATGGCTGTAGGTGCTAAAGCCCCTAGACGCCAGCCCCTCCAAGTCCACATACACCGTCACCCAAGCCCCGGCGGCCAGCACCAACAGGGCCACCGCGCCGACGACATATTTGGGCAGCAACACTTCTACTGCCGATAGGGGTTTGCCAAGCAAAAAAGGCAAAGTGCCCTTGCTGCTTTCCTTGGCGACCAAGCCCATGCCCAGTACGCCGCCGCAGACCAAAATAGAGATCGTAATCCACATCCCGAAGTCTTGGGCGAATTCCGCGTTGAACTCCGCATTCTGCCGCAGCGCCACCACCACCGCGCACAGCCCCAACCCCACCAGCACCTTCGGCAGCTCCTCGCGGCTTTCCTTCCACAGCAATGCGCGCCAAGCCCTCACGATGAAAGCTCCACATGTGCGACGAAACTCTCCTCTAAGCTCAAGTCGATCACCTCGACGACTTGTCCGCCCGCCTGTTCGATCTGCGCTTTGGCCTCGTCGCCGTAGTCGAAAATCGTCAACAGCCGCTGGCGACCCTCGCCCTGCACGCCGCGCAGCCCGGCCACCCCAGCAAAATCCACCGCGTCCTCGGCCCGCACCAGCACCCGTTTAACCTGCTGCCGCACTGCATCCAACTCGCCGCAGACCAAGAGCTTGCCCTGGTCGATAATGGCGACTTGGTCGGCTACCCGCTCGACCTCGTGCACCAAATGCGATGAGAAAAACACCGTCCGGCCTTCCGCACTGATGACTTGGATGATGCTTTCGAGCACGTCGCGGCGCACGATCACGTCCAACCCCGAAGCCGGCTCGTCGAGGATCAATAGCTCCGGGTCGTGGCCCAGGACCAAGGCCAGATTGAGTTGGGCGTTCATGCCCCGCGACAGGTGCTTGACCTTCTGCTTGGGGTCCAGCCCGAAGTGCTCGATTAGCGCGGCGACCTTTTGCTGGTCCCAGCGCGGATACAACTGCCCGGCAAACCACGCCACCTCCTCGACCTTCATCCAGTCGTACAGCACCGGATTGTCCGAGATGTAGCCCACCCGCTCCTTGAGCTCCTTTTCGCGGATGTGCGGGTCTTGGCCCAGTACCTCCACCGCGCCGGCAGTGGGTTTGAGCATATTCATCAGTATTTTGATGGTCGTGGTCTTGCCAGCCCCGTTGCGTCCCAGAAAGCCGAAAATGCTGCCCTGGGGCACCTCCAAGTCTAGCCCATCTACCGCTCGGTGTTTGCCAAAGGTTTTAACCAAGCCTGCGATGCGAATCGCCGCTGCTGCCATAGTTGCTTCTCCTATTGGCTGCTGAATTTTTCTAGGGTTTCCTCAAACACTCGGCGCAGGCTCGCCGCGTCCAGCCCAAGCTGCGTCCCTTCCACCAGTGCCTTTTCCATTAGATTGCGAACGATATTCAGCCGCTCTTCAGTACTCATAGAAACCCCCTTTTCGGCGACATACGTTCCCATGCCGCGTCTTTTGTAGATGACGCCCTCGCGCTCCAGTTCTAGGTAGGCGCGGGCAACGGTGTTCGGGTTGATTAGCTGGGCGCTGGCCACGGCTCGCACCGAGGGCAACTCGTCGTCGGCTTTGAGGGTGCCGGTGGCGATGTGGTACTTGATCTGCTCGATCAGTTGTAGGTAGATCGGCACCCCTCCGGCAGTATCGAGGCGCAGATGCAGCGCATCCCCTCCACGTGTAATTTTGCGTTTAGCCATAAGCGTCTTCTCGAATTGTACGAGTGATTTACTGTCTTAAATCATTAATACAGTACCGAAAGAGGCTTGTCAAGCGTTTTTTAGCAAAAAAAAGCGGGCGAGGGAACTTTATCCCTCGCCCGCGTCGGGGTTAATGGTTGTTTATCTACTTGTTGCCGCCTAGCCCCTTTGTGATTGCCTTGAGGGGCGTCCCGCCCGCTAAATCAGCGTCGCAGGGGGCTAAATAGCCGCGTCGCCGGTCTCCCCGGTGCGGATCCGCACGACCTCATCCACCGACAACATGAAAATTTTGCCATCGCCGATCTGACCCGTGCGCGCAGCCCCGCACACCGCATCCACGCACTGCTCGGCGAGGTCGTTTTTCACCACCACCTCGACCTTGATTTTAGGCGTAAAATCGACGACGTACTCGGCACCGCGATAGATCTCCTTGTGGCCCTTCTGTCGGCCAAACCCCTTGACCTCGCTGACTGTTATGCCCTGGATGCCCAACTTGCTCAGTGCTTCTTTGATCGCGTCCAGTGCATTGGGCCTTACTACGCACATTAGCATTTTCATATCGCCATCTCCTCGCGTGTTGATGCGTGAAAAAAGTAGGTCGTCGCGCCCTCTGGCGCAATGGTCGGAATCGCTTTAGACTTTTTGGCCTTTGATTATTAGCCTCTCTCAGGCGGCGAGCCTCTTTCTGGGTGGTATAATTTTGATGAATGGAGTGCAGGCCGGGTTCCTGCTAATACTCGTGGTCCTAGTAGGATGCGGCCGAGAAAGTCAAGCCGCACCTCCAGCGGCCGAGGGCGACATACCTCGCACAGCGTGGCCAGAAAGCTGGTTCCACCCGCCGCGCACGGCCTCGGAAGTCGGCTTAGCTACCTTCCGCCAGTCGCCCATGCTCGACGAACTCGTGGCCGCTGGCGAGTTGCCGCCGGTAGAGGAGCGGCTCCCCGACGACCCGATTGTCGTCGAGCCAATCGACGGGATTGGGACCTACGGAGGCACCGCGCGGCTGTTCCTCGCCGGCGAACAGCTCCTCAACGTGCCCGAAGGAACCCTGCGCCCAGGGCCGCAGCTCCAGCTAACCCTGCCCAACTTTGCCGCGCGGGTCGAGTACCACAACGACGCGCAGACCCTGACGGTCTTCCTCCGGCCCGGTCACAAGTGGTCCGACGGCCACCCGGTGACGGCCGACGACTTTGTCTTTTGGTTCGATCGCGTCCATCAGAACAAAAGCCTCACACCCGTGGTGTCACCCCGCTTTAAGGGGGCCCGCATCGAAAAACACGGCCCCCATCACTTTAGCTATCACTTTCCCCAGCCGATGCCGCTTTTTGTCAAGCACCTCGCCCACAACAGCTCGCATCTGTCGGCACCAGCGCACTTTATGCGCCGCTATCATCCCGACTTTATCGACGCGGATCAGCTAGAGCGCGAAGCAGAGGAACTCGGCTTGCAAGACTGGCGCACCTACTTCCAATCCGTTATCAACACCCGCGACCTAATGGTCTTTTACAAGCCAGTGCAGACCGCTTATGTGGTGGTTAGCAAGACTTCGACGCGCGTCCGCTACCGCCGCAACCCCTACTACCCCAAAGTAGATCCTGCCGGCAATCAACTGCCCTATATCGATTACCTCGAAGTCCAGCGGGTTGACAGCCCCGAGATCATGGCAGCTAAGGCCGCCACTGGGCAGGTCGATTTTGCCGGGCGTCAGTTTAAGACCGCCGACATCCCGCTGTTTAAGCGCTTCGAGCAGGACAACGACTACGAGACCTACCTTTGGCCTCGTCCCTATGGCTCGGACGTGACCTTCATGCCCAACATGACCCACCCCGACGAGCGGCTCAGGCAGATTTTTCAGGACGTGCGCGTTCGCCGCGCCCGCTCGCTGGCCATCAACCGCGCCGAGATCAACGACATTGCCTATTACGGGCAGGGGGTCCCGCGCCAGTTGACGGTCGTATCTTCGAGCCGCTACTTTGAGCCTTCCTTTGCCGCAGCTTGGGCCGAGTACGATCCGCAACGCGCCCGCGCTCTGCTCGACGAGATGGGGCTGATCGATCGCAACGGCGACGGTCGGCGCGAGCATCCCGATGGCCGACCGCTCGAAATTACGCTGGAGTACACAATCGGGGAGACGCCGAAGCAAGTCACCGTGGACTTGGTGACCGCCCACTGGCGCGAAGTGGGGCTGCACATCAACCGCAAGCAAATAAGCGGCGCACTGCAAGGCATCCGCACCCGAGGCGGAGTTATGGACATGAGCATCTGGCACGCCGACCGCAACGCCGACATCCTCTTTCCCATCGAGCCTTTTTGGTACGTGCCCATGCACGTGGGGCAGGAGGTGACCCAGTGGCCGGAGTGGTCGCGGTGGTACCGGTCGGACGGAGCGCGCGGCTGGATGCCGCCCGGCGAGGTCCGGGACCTAATCGCCTATTGGGAGGTGCTCCGCCGCACATCAGACCTCCAAGAGCGCATCGCCATGGGCAAAAAAATTCTCCAGAGCCAAGCCGAAAACCTGTGGGCGCTCGGCGTCATCGGCTTAGGGCCACATCCCGTCATCGTTAACAACCGGCTGCGCAATGTCCCACGCCAGGGCTATTGGGGATGGGACTCGCGCTGGTCTTGGCCCTACTATCCAGAGACTTGGTATCTGCAACAAGACTGAGCCATGATCAACTACATCATCCGCCGCGTCCTGATTATGATCCCCACCCTGCTGGCCGTCTCGGTTCTGGTCTTCGTCGTCATCCAGTTGCCGCCCGGGGACATCATCACGTCGCGCCTGCAAGAGCTACAGGCCGAGGGCCAAGACATATCCGAGGAACAGATCGCCGCCCTGCGCGCCCGCTACCACCTCGACGACCCGATGTTTATCCAATACTTCAAGTGGATGGGCGGCTTCCTCCGAGGCGACATGGGCTATTCGGTGATGTACGGCCAGTCGGTCAACAATCTGATCTGGGAGCGGCTTGGCTACACCTTGCTGATTACCTCGACCGCGACCTTGTTGACTTGGCTGGTGGCCTTCCCGGTAGGCATCTATTCGGCCCTGCGCCAGTACTCGGTGCTCGACTACACAGCGACCCTCGCGGCCTTCGTCGGCTTGGCGACGCCCAACTTCCTGCTCGCGCTGGTTTTGATGTACTTGGGCTACGAGTGGTTTGGGATTGCCGTGGGCGGGCTGTTTTCTCCCGAATACGCGAGTGCGCCGTGGAGCTTGGCCAAGTTCGGCGATTTGCTCGGGCACCTGTGGATCCCAGCCGTGGTCGTTGGCACGGCCGGCATGGCCGGGCTGATGCGGATCATGCGCGCTAATCTCCTCGACGAGCTAGGCAAGCCCTACGTCACTACGGCGCTGGCCAAGGGCCTTGGCCCAGTTCGCTTGGTGATTAAGTACCCATTGCGGATTGCCATCAATCCCTTTATCAGCACGGTCGGCTGGATGCTGCCGCACCTGATCTCCGGCTCGGCCATCACCAGCGTGGTGTTGAGCCTGCCGACGACTGGCCCTTTGCTGCTCGACTCCCTCCGCAACCAAGACATGTATTTGGCGGGCAGTTTCCTGCTCATGCTCAGCGTCCTGACGGTGATCGGCACCCTGCTGTCGGACATTCTCTTGGCCATTGCCGACCCGCGCATCCGCTATGAGTGAAGACCGCCCCACAACCCAACTAGCCGACGCCTCGCAGTGGCGGCTGATGTGGATGCGCTTTCGCCGCCATCGGCTGGCTCTGGCCGGCAGCGCAGTGCTGATTGCGCTCTACGGCCTCGCAGCCCTGTGCGAATTTGTCTCACCTTACCGGCCCGACCAGCGCCACGCGCAATACGTCCTCTGCCCGCCGCAGGAGATCCGCTTCTTCGACGGCGAGGGGCGCTTTCACTGGCGGCCCTTTGTCCACGGCGTGCGGCAAGACACGGCCGCTGGCCCGTGGCAGCGCGAATATCTCGTCGATACTGAGGCTGTGTATCCGGTCCGCTTTTTCGCGCGCGGCCCGGCCTACGAGTTTTGGGGGCTTTTCAATGCGGACTTGCACCTGTTCAGCGCGGGCAGCGGACCGTTGTTCCTGTTTGGCACCGACGACTTGGGCCGCGATCTGTTCAGCCGAATCATACATGGGGCGCGCATTTCGCTCACCATTGGGCTAATCGGCGTGGCCCTGACCTTCCTCATCGGCATCCTGCTCGGGGGAGTAGCGGGTTATTACAGCGGCTGGGTCGATGTGGTAGTGCAGCGGATGATCGAGGTCCTGATGGCCGTGCCGCAGCTACCGCTGTGGATGGCGTTGAGCGCAGCGCTGCCAGCGCACTGGCCGCCGCTGCATATTTACTTCGGCGTCACCATCATCCTCTCGCTGATGGGCTGGACTGG
>VXZF01000696.1 GCA_009845645.1 Gemmatimonadota bacterium
GCCCAGACACTCCTGGGCGGCGGGCGCGACATTTTGCTGCCACTTGCCAATCAACTCAACCTTTTCAATCGCTTCGGTTGCCTCAAAGACAACGCGCAAAACACCGGCCCCTCCCATCCAAGTATCGCCGATAAAATGGTCATCGACCGAAAAATCGCCGAGGTCGAGCCAGTGTCCTTGAGAAGCACACGTGCGCCCTCGGCGCAGGCCCGCGAAGATCGCCTCTGGAGTAGGTGGATGCCCCGCCTCCACGCCGACTCGAACGTGATTGAAGACGCCCAGCGGATAATCGGGCTGGCGCTCTTGCTTGTGGACGTGGAAGTCGGAGTTCAACAGCAGGGAAAATGGCCGCTGGCAAGCGTACACTTGATCAACCAAGCCGCCGATAGCTCCTCCCGGATAAGCATACGGGTCCATCGCCGCGACTTTGGCGTGCGCTTGGTGTCCGTGCAAGGCTTCGATGCCAACGACAAGGGCCGCCGCTTCTACGCTCGCGCCATCAGCGGCGAGATAGCGGTTAATGCTCTCCGCGGACCATTGGCCGGCAGCAGGATGGTTAAAAAAGAGGACGGGGCGTTCCTCCGCTGGCAGCGCGTTCAAGTGATCTAAAGCCGCTTCTACGCTGCTAGGAGTGGTAGCCCCCAGCCGGTCGTGGGCTGCGGCGAAGGCATAGGCGTTTTCGGCCTCGCGCTCACCGTTCGGAAATACGAGTCCTGCGTGGCCTCCCATCGGCGCGTTCCACTCCAGTCCAAAGAAGATGGGGAACCCCGGCAGGATGCGGCGCGCTTGCTCAATCATGCGGTGCTGCTCAAAAAAGACGGGCTTTTGCGCGTGATTGGTCAACGCGATAAAATCGAGTGTGTCGCATGCTCCAGCCAAATGCTCAGCGACCAAGGCATGATCTTCACAGTGGTTGTGTATATCGCCGCGGAGCCACCTCAGAGGCCCGCGCGTTATTTTGTCGGCCATGGGCAAAACGGACGGTTGCGGATATTCTCTATGTCGCCTCTCGGCTTGAGCTTGAGACACAAGCCTTATAGATTAAGCGAAAACTTGGACCGCGTAAAAGAGTCGCTGGCAACCTAGGCGACTGGCTCAAGGAGTAAAACAGTGTACAAATGGTCAATTCTCATCGCGCTTGCGCTTTCTACCGCACCGGCATCCGCCCAGATTTCGCTGTGGAAAATGGGCGGCCAAGGCTTGGCTTGGAGCCAGAATGACAGTAGCGAAGTCTTTATCGACTTCCAGACCTTTCCCGGCTCCATTGCGCCGACTTACTTCGACGGCGAGGAAAACATCCTTTCTAAGCTCCCTTTCTGGTCGCCCTTTAAGTTTCCCACCGACTTGGGCTACGAAGACGGCCTCATTCCGCGGGTCTGGCGCGCAGCCAACGGCTTCTATTGGTTCACGGCCGGAACCCTTACTACCGAGTGGGTCGATGGCGACAGCTCTTCTTACAGCCCGCCGGTAGCGCGCGGCATCAATTCGGAGTGGTACACTTTCGACGTGGGAGTTCCAGTGCCCGCCAACGTAGTCGGGTTCTACACGCCGCCGCACGGTTTTCGCGCCGACGGCACGCTGCTGCGCGACGACATCTTCAAGGCGTTTGAAGTCTCTATCGCCGAAGAGTTCGATCCGGTCCTCAACCTCGAAAACAACGACAACGACTATCACCGCCTAGAGACCTTGATCGCCGATGTGCCGCTCAATTTCGACGCCAATGTCCAGCTCGAATTTCCCAAGCAGTACGTGCGTTTCATCCGCCTACGACGCAACCCTTCCATCGACGACAAAGCCTTTGCCTCGGGCCAAGCCAATGTCCAGCAGGGAACCATCGGCGAGTTTGAGCTAAAGGGCGAAGGGGTGCCCAAGCGAGTATTTTATCTGTCTAAGATCATCTCCCTCGGCCGCACGGTGAATTTCGGGCGTCTATTCTGGGACGCCACGCCCATGCGAATGGTCAACGGGGTCCCCACTCCCGTTGACAACGCCCAAGCCCGACTTGCAATCTCCGTACGCTCTGGCCGCGACGACGACCCCAACGTCTATCACGAATTTACCGACACCGGTGCCGAGCGCACGGTCTCTCGCGCGCGCTTTGAGAAAGAACTCAAGCAACCAGACCAAACGACCCAAGGCCAGATCCAAGAAGGCAAGCCCGGCCTTAGAGCCTCTATCATTTACGACCAAGACAACTGGACCTTCTGGTCTTTTCCCATCGCCGAGTCTGGGCAGCCCGCCCCGCTAGAGCGCGGCAACCACATCCAAGTGAGACTCACCTTCAAGAGTAGTTCCTTCTTCGACTTCGTGCGGCTCGATTCGCTGTGGATTGAGACCGCACCGCCGTTGGCCTCGCAAGTCATCGGCGAGGTCGCCCGCTTTGACGAGCCGTCGCCCGACGGTGGCCTAACCGAGGTGTACTTAGGTGAGATGACGGACTTTACCTACGATGTGCGTGCCCAGTTCGACGCAGCGAGCCAGCCGGGCTTCGATACCATCCGGATCCGCACAGGTAGCCGCCCCCAGTTCAAACGGCTAGAAATGGGCCAGCCACTCCAAGTCATAGAACCGACCGAGGTTATAGAGGCGGAGAGTGAATTAGTAGTGCACTTGCCGCAGTCGATCACGCGCAGCCGCAATGAACCCGTGCGGCTGGTCTTCGGCACCGAGGTCTTCATCTTTGCCAACACGTTCGCCGGCGAGGTGTTTGACGCGAACGAGGAGAGCCTGCCGCAGCAGATTGAGGCCGGTAACGCCTCCGACGAAATCAATACCAACAGCTTGCGAGTTTTGGGTGGCGCACAAGATGCCGGGGCACCCATCGAAAACCTAGCTTTTTCAAGCGACATATTGACCCCCAACGGCGACGGTGCCAACGATGTGCTGGCCATCAACTACACCTTGTTTCGCCTGCCCGGCCCGGTGCCCGTGGCCCTCAACATCTACGACTTGCGCGGCATCCGGGTACGTAGCCTCGACGTCGGAATGCAGGGGGCCGGGCCGCAAACCGTGCATTGGGATGGCCGCGACGCGGACGGCGAGTTGTTGGTCCCGGGTCTGTATCTGGTGGAGGTCGCCCTTAAATCGGAATTCAAAACTTTCCGCCACCAGCAGCCGCTGGGCTTGGCCTATTAGCTTAGCCGCTTCAATGCCTGCCAGAGACATCTGCCGTCTGGGCGAAGACATCGTATTTCAAGAGACTCTCAGGGGGCGCGCTTTTACCTTCCACTCCACTTGGGGCCTTTTCAACCCCAAGCGCATTGACCCAGGGACGCGGCTGCTCATCGACCACATCAAAGCCGGACCGGCCGATTGCTGCCTCGACTTAGGGTGCGGATATGGTCCTATCGGCTTGGCATTGAGCCATCTCTGCCCCGAAGGCGAGGTCCATCTGATCGACAAGGATTTCGTCGCCGTCGAGTACGCGGCGCAAAACGCCGCACGCAACGGGCTGACCAATTCTCGTGCCTATTTGAGCAACGCCTTCAGCCACGTGCCCGCCCACGTGCGCTTTGACACTATTGCCTCCAATTTGCCCGCGAAGACGGGCAACGAACTCCTGACGATCATCATGCACGATGCCTGCGCCCGCCTCAAGCCGGGCGGGCACCTGTGGGTCGTCACCATTGCCGGGCTAAAGGATTACATCAAGCGCAATTTCAAGGAAGTCTTCGGCAACTACAAAAAGATCAAACAGCGGGGGACATACTTATTATCTCTGGCGGTTAAAGAGTAGCGGGCGTCCATCTGCGGATACCTAGAGCAACTCCTCGTTAACCTCGACGCCAAATCCCGTGCCTTCGGGCAGTACCAAGTGCCCCTCCTGCGGTTGCGGCTCACCCAGCCAAAGCTCGTCGCGCACCGCACCACGCCTACCCATGACCATTTCGGCTAGATTGTCGCCGTAGCCGGCCGCCAAAAAGTGCAGACCCCAAATCTCTCCGCCGCGGTGAGGCACCAAGGGGACGCCGTGGGCTTGAGCGAGCTTGGCAATGCGTAGCACCGCCGTCAAACCACCACACCATGTGACGTCCGGTTGCCACAAGTCCAGTGCCCGCACCTTGGCGATGTGACCGAAATCCCGCGCGGTGAATTCGTGTTCGCCGCCAGCCAACAAAACGGGGTGAATCTGCGGCCGCAATGCCGCCAAGCCGTCCAAGTCGTCGGGCAACAGCACGTCTTCAAACCAGTGTATGTTGAATGGCGCGAGTTGCTGCGCCACGGCCACGGCAAAGTCGGGCGACCACGACATGTACGCGTCAATCATCAAGAGCGCGTCTTCACCCAAGGTATGGCGCGCCCCCTGGGCCCACTCAAGTATGCGCGCCGCAGACGCGGCTTGGCTTCCTTGCCGCGTCTGCGAAGACTTGTGGGCACTAAAGCCCAAGTCGCGATACCAAGCGCAATCTGGGCCTGTGGCGTAGGCCCGCACCTCGTCCCGTTGCCGACCACCCAACAAGTCGCAGACGGACTTTCCTTCGGCCCGACCCAAGACGTCCCACAGCGCCAAATCCACGCCGCTGATAGCCATGACGGCGATTCCACTGCGACCGTAGGGCAGACTGGCTTTGTATTGGTCGTCCCAGAGCCGGGCGACATCTTCAACGCTGTTGATGCTGCGACCCACCAGCAACTCGCGCAGGTGGCGGTTGATCACCTCTACGGCGGCAATCCCGCCGCCACCCGCACCCCAGCCGCTGACGCCGACGTCCGTATCTATCCGCACGGCCATCTGCCAGAAGTGCCGACGCCAAGCCGCGGGCGCGACGCGATAGCGGGGATACATCGACTGCACTTCGGTTATTTTCATGCGTAACCCCTTGTGTACATTTTGTTTTTATTGCCTTCCGTTTTGGTAATAATCCGCTTCGTGTCGTATTATTTACATATCAAACACCTTGTATTCTATATCCCCATTATAGGAACAGTCCATGTCCTTAGGACGCAACCTGAAAGAGCTGCGACAGAAACAATCGCTCAACCAGAAAGACCTCTCAGACCGCTCCGGCGTCTCCCAAGCTACCATCTCCCGCATTGAAACCGGCCGAGTGCGCCAGCCTGGCTCGTCGGCTCTAAAAAATTTAGCTGACGCCCTCGGCGTCTCGGCAGACTCCCTAATGGACGATACGGCGCACTTGGCTCGAGTCCACAAAGACCGTTTGCATCAAATCGCCGAGGCCCTCAACGCCTTTGTCATCCACGAAAATGGACACCTGCTCTTCATCAGCCAGACCTTAGCCGACTTATTGGGTTATCGCGGGGAAGAATTGCTAGCCAAAGACGGCATTGAGCTACTGTTCGCTCCCCAGGCCCATCCCACTGCCCGGCATATAGTCGCCAGCGATTCGTCCAATGCCTGTGAAGCACTCATGGTGCGCAGTGACGGCAGCTTTCTTCCCGTCGAGATCACCAACGTCAATATCAGCGAAAAAGCGTGCTTGGTCGTTGCGCGCGACAATACCGCTTACTGCCGTCAGCAAGGGGCCTTCCGCGTCTTGCAGGCTGGTTGCGACGCCAACAAGATGCGCGATCTAGGCAAGGTCGTGCGCATCCTCGGCGACGAATTAGAGGCGATGGGCGTCCAATTCGAGGCGGTTGACCTACAGGTCATAGACGAACAAAGAAACCTCTTGGCTTGCTATCGCGCCTATTCCGCAGCGCGTGGTTACCGCTCCTTACAGAACGTGGTAAATCTCCAAGAATCCCTCGGTCGCTTTGTCTCCTTGCGGAGATTGGTTAGCTACTGGCACCGGGACAAAGCTTGGGAGCGCGAGGCCGACGAGGATTTTCGTCAGATGACCAAAAAAATTTTCTCGGACTCCATGTATCGCCCCGGACTGCTGATTGACGTGCCCTTTGCACAGGGGATGTTAGGTCTGGGGCTACCCATAGGCGGGCCTCGGCACACCGAACGGATGCCGACCATATTGCACGAGTTTGCCCGCTCTATCTCTTTGGTCGTCAAACGGCTGTTTGAGCTTCTATCGTTGCGCGAAAAGCTGGACTCTACCTAAGAACGCGCTTCCTCAGGGCTGACCTTCCGCTGGCCCGAGCGGCGGGATTCAGCCTCTTTGATTTGGGGCCGACCCTCTCCGGCTTCTTCCATGCGTCTCAAGAGCCGTTCCCGCATTACTTGGGCCACTTCTCGGTGTGACTCGTGGCCGACTAGATTGTTCAGTTCGTAGGGGTCTGCCTGTAGATCGTAGAGATACTGCTCCTCGTAGAGATCGGCTCCTGCCACATCTCTTCCTTGCCCATCTGGAGCGTCCACCCCGTACTTCCATCGATGAGTGCGAACAGCTCGCCCTACTTGGGCTTCGCTGATCTGCACGAAGACCTCTGAGGGCCAATCGGCTACTCCACCGCGCAAAAGCGGCATGAGCGAGCGGCCCTGCATCTGATCGGGGATTTCCAAGCCAGCCGCATCTAAAAGCGTTGGCGGCAGGTCGATCAAGCTAATCAGCTCTTGCAGTTGGCCACCGCGAAAACCGGGTCCGGTCAAGACCGTCGGCACGCGGATCGAGCTTTCGTGACAAGAGCGCTTGTACTCGCTGTTGCGCGTCTTGAAGTGACAGCCGTGATCCGACGTAAAGAGCACGATAGTGTCGTCGGCCAACTCCAAGCTCTTGAGCGCGTCGTGTAGGCGGCCATAGGCTTCATCGAGCCGCTTGACCATCCCGTAATAGCCACCTAAGTGCTGGTGCGTCGAGCCACCCAATGCCGCTAGATCGGGCGGAATCCAGCCTCCAGTATAGGCTTCCCGGTAGCCGTTGGGGGGTGGATAATCGTCCAAGTGGTTCTGGTGATGGGGTTCGATATAGGAGATGAAAAGAAAAAAGGGACGATCTTGATGCGCATCCACGTAGCGAATTGCAGCATCTGTAACCGCATCTACGCGATAACCCGGTAGGCGGACCGGCTGGTCGTCATTGTCGTAAAGAACCGTGCTGTAGGCGTCGGAAGTAAACTCAAGCACATTCGACGCCAACCAGTACTGGTAGCCAAAGCGGTCTGCGGCCGGCACCGGACCGGTGGTCCCCCTGTCGTGAAGATGCCACTTGCCGATATATCCCGTGTCATAGCCTGCCTCGGCAAAGTAATGGGCGAGGGTTTGGCTGTCTGTAGGCAGGGGAATGCCGTTGCGGTAACAGCCTGTGGTCGTGGCGTAGAGACCCGTTTGCAGACAAGAACGCGCCGGACCGCAGACGGGTTGGCACGTAAAGGAATGAGCCGCGTGGGTGTACTCGCGGGCTAAGCGATCAAGATGCGGCGTAAGGCCCATCGGATTGCCGTGTAGCCCCGTTGTATCCCAGCGCTGCTGGTCTGTAAAAAAGACTATGACGTTTGGTTTTTTACTGTCTCCAGCCATTTTGCCTCCGTTCTTCCTTTCGCCTACGGCTCAACCGTCTGATTTGCTGCGCGTTGTAACTCCTTTACCGCCTGCTCGATGTCCCCGCCTTCAATCGCCTCTATCATCGCCTCTCGAATCAATCGCCGCACCCGTTCATACCCTGCCATCGTCGGCTCTGACTTCCCGTAGTCCAACATGCCAAACGCCACTCCATAGTGCGGGTTTTCCGCAAAATAGCTTTCCAATTCCCGCGCCGTACTCTTGCGCACCGGGAAGTAGTTGCTTGCCCGCACCCACCGCGCTTGTTGCTCGGGGGCCGTAAACCACTTGAGGAAAAGCCACGCCGCTAGCTGTTTTTCGGGCGTACCGGCACAGATCGACACACTAGCTCCGTACACATCAACAACCGGCTTCGAGCCAGTCTGCGGCGGATGGGTCACACCCCACTCAAAGGCCAGCCCAGAGTCCTCAATGCCGCTCTTGTAAAAGGGCAGCCCAGAGGAAGAATCCTGAGAGAAGAGGATCTGGCCGGTGACGAACTCATTCACCTCGACATCCTGTTCGCCGGCGATGTCCATTGCGTCGTCCCGCGCTAGTTCCTGTAGCAGTTCCAGCACTGCTTTAACTTCGGGCGAATCCAGCGCATAGGCAGTGCCGGTCGCATCTGCTAGGTCGCCGCCGCGGCTGAAGACCATCGCAGCGAATCGGCTGGCGTCAACATCGAGCAAAAAACCCAAACTGCGCGCTGGGTTTTCGTTTTTGCTAAAGGGTTGCTCTTTGGCCAAGCGGCACATCGTGGCAAAATCGTCCCACGTCACCGGTGGGGCGTCGTAGCCCAACTCGCGCAGCCAATCAGCATTGTAGTAGAGCAATTCCATCGAGCGATTCGGCGGGAAACCAACCTGCACTCCACCGATATTGTCCTGCGCCAGAAACGCTTGAACGTAGTCGCTGCGCTCCTCTGGCGACAAGCCCCATTGGGGTGAATCCATATAGGGCGCTATATCCACTATGCCGTCGGCTTTGTAGTAGGCTCGGGCTTGGTTTTGGTAGGCTACGACCAAGCTAGCGGCCAGCGAACCACTCTGGATACCCACGTTCATCTTGTTGTAGATGTCCCCATAGCGGCCCATGTACTCGCCGCGAACCTTAATTCCATAGCGATTGGTCTGGTTAAAGTCGGCAATCAGCTCTTGCAGGGCATCTTCGCGCTGGCCGGTGTGTTGGTACCAAAAGACGATCTTCTGGCCCTGTGGATCGAGGGCTTCGAGATTGGTCTGCGGCTCGTGCACGGCCTCCTGCTGGCCGCCACAGGCCCACAAAAAGGCACACCAAACCAACGTCATCGCACATTTTGCTTTCATTGCATTATCCTTTGAGCCCAGATATGGAAATGCCTTCCGTGAACTCTCTTTGGATGAGAAAATACGCCAAGAGTACGGGAGCGGTCGCAATAACGGCCCCAGCCATTTGCAGATGGATCTCGGTCCCGGCCTCACTGGCAAACTGCTGCAACCCCACGGCAATCGGACGCCAATCCGGCGTATTGGTCACCAGTAGCGGCCAAGCCAAGGCGTTCCATGAACCAATAAACGTAAACATGCCGACCGTCAAAAGGGGTGCTCGGCACAAGGGAACCGCGATCTGAAACAGAAAGCGCACGTGGCCAGCTCCCTCAATCCGGGCTGCATCCCACAGTTCGTTGGGCAGGCCCCGCATAAACTGGCGCAAGAGAAAGATGCTAAAAGCACTGGCCATAAAGGGAATGGTCAGGGCCGGCCAGCTATTGAGCCAAGCAAACGGCGTATTGCGGTGTAGCCACGTCACGACGAGAAAATTCGGCACGATGGTCACGGCCTCGGGGATCATCAGTGTAGCCATGACGCCGGTAAACACCACATCGCGTCCGCGAAACTGCATCCGCGCCAGCGGATAGGCCGCCATCACCGAGAACAGCAGGGTTCCACTGACCTGTAGGACGGCGATGATCAGCGAATTCTCAAAGTAGAGACCAAAATCCGCCTCTTGCCATGCTTCGATATAATTATCCCATTGTACGCGTTCGGGCAGCAAGACCTGCCGTAGCGACTCGCCGCGACTCATAAAAGAAGCCAACAGCATCCACGCGAACGGAAAGCCCGCAGCCAGCCCCCCCAAGCTCAAGCCGCAGTAAATCAGCCTAGCATTGCCGCTCCTAGTCGCCATAAAACACCCGCCTGCCGAGCACCCGGTTTTGCAGCAGCGTCAGCGCCAAAATCGCGATGAAGAGCACAAAGGCCATCGCCGAGGCATAGCCGGCATTGTGGTATTCAAAAACCTGATCGAAAATGGCAATACTGAGCACATCGACTGAGTCGCGGGCACCCGGTGTCCGCAGGATATACACGTGATTAAAAGCTTTGAAGGTCCCAATGACGGCCACCATTGACAAAAAAAACAGGGTTGGCGATACCAAGGGCAGGGTAATGTGGCGGAAGACTTGCCACTCGCCGGCGCCGTCCATCTCCGCGGCCTCGTAGTATTGCTTGGGGATCGCACTGAGGCCGGCCAGTAAGATCACCGTGTCGTAGCCGACATAGACCCAAATGT
>VXZF01000487.1:0-1133 GCA_009845645.1 Gemmatimonadota bacterium
ATCCAACCCAAAGTTCGCGGCTTTATCTGCACTACGGCTCATCCCGACGGCTGCGCCCGCGCCGTCCAAGACCAAATCGATTGGGTCAAACGCCAACCTCCCTTCGACGGCCCTAAGAAAGTCCTCGTCGTCGGCGCTTCGACCGGCTACGGGCTAGCGTCGCGCATTACCACCTGCTTCGGCGCAGGGGCAGCCACGCTCGGAGTCTTCTTCGAGCGGCCAGCAGCCGGCAAACGCACGGCAACGGCTGGGTGGTACAATAGCGCAGCCTTTCACGAGGCAGCGCGCAACGACGGCTATTACGCCCGCAGCATCAATGGCGATGCCTTCTCCGACGAGATCAAGGCCGAGACCATCGCCGCCATCCGCGAAGACTTGCAAGAGGTCGATTTGGTCGTTTACAGTTTAGCTTCGCCGCGGCGGACGCATCCGCGCACCGGCGAAAATTTCAGCTCCGTCCTCAAGCCTCTCGGCGGCACCTACACCAACAAGACCATCAACGTCCAATCCGGCGAGGTTTCCGACATCGCCATCGACCCGGCGAGCGAAGAAGAGATCGCCCACACCATCGCGGTCATGGGCGGGGAAGACTGGCAGATGTGGATCGAAGCCCTCGACGAAGCGGGCGTGCTCGCCGATGGCGTGCGCACGATCACTTATACCTACATCGGCCCTGAAGTTACTCACCCGGTCTATCGCGACGGGACCATCGGCCACGCCAAGAATCATCTGGAAAACACGGCCAAGGCCCTCGACGAATATCTGCAAGCGAGAAGCGGCAGTGCCCACATCTCCGTCAACAAGGCCATGGTGACCCAATCGAGTGCCGCTATCCCTGTCGTGCCGCTCTACATCTCGCTGCTGTACAAGGTGATGAAGGAAAAGGGCTGCCACGAAAGCTGCATCGAGCAGATGCACCGCCTCTTCGCCGGCAGCCTCTATGCAGACGCCTCCACCGACGCCGAAGGGCGTATCCGCATCGACGACCGCGAAATGCGCGAAGACGTGCAGCGGGAAGTCGCTGCGCTGTGGGAGCAGGTCAACACTGACAACCTCGAAGCACTGTCGGATATCGAGAGCTATCGCTCCGAGTTTCTGGGACTTTTCGGCTTTGGCTTTGCGGGCGTTGACTA
>VXZF01000487.1:1233-9915 GCA_009845645.1 Gemmatimonadota bacterium
CCCTAGTCTGGCTGGCGAATCCCCTGTGGGCGCAAGTCGATATCGAAAGCCTACGCCGGGATGAGCAAGCGGGTTTTTTCGGTTCCGTGGCGATTGACCTGACGTTGCGGGCCGGCAATGTCGAGTTATTCGAATGCGGTCCCGAGCTTTCCCTCAGTTACGGCCGCGCCAAGGACACGTTCATTTTTATCGGCTCAGGCGACCTCGGCTGGGAGGGTAAGGAGCGCTTTTCCAATGAAGCGCTGGCGCATCTGCGCTACGTCCGCGCCTTGGGCTCGCGGCTGCATGGCGAAGCCTTCGGACAAGTTAATTACGATCAATCCCGGCGCTTGGATTTTCGCGGCCTTGTCGGCAGCGGCATCCGTTTGGCTCTCATCGCCGGGGGAGAGTCGTCTTTTTGGCTAGGCTTGTCGCTTATGTTCGAGCACGAGCGAAATGAACTCACACCGGCAGACGACCATGCGGCTCGGACTTCTCTTGTCCGCTGGAGCAACTACTTGTCGGCCGATATCAAGCTCGGTGAAGCAGCCCAGCTAGCGGGAACGGCCTACGTGCAGCCCGCGGTACGGCAATTCGACGACTATCGCGTTTTGTGGGACGTGGTCTTGAAAGTGTCGATCACCGAAGCGCTATCCTCGACTACGTCCGTGGCGTTCCAGCGCGATAGCGATCCGCTCCATGGAGTGGATGGAAGCGATTTTAGCTTAACAACGGGTTTAGCACTCGATTGGAATTGAGAAACCTTCACTCGAAGAACCCCTCGTCGTGGGGCCGCAAATCGATCTCGAAACCCCAAGCGCCTTTGTCCTGTTGCACCAGACCCCAATAGGCGGCGGCCACGGCGTCGATATTTAGGAGAGGTTCGCCCTCCTCGACATGCCCTCCCTCGCGCACAGAGGGGGTAGCCAGCACCCCGTCTATGATAACGTGGGCCACGTGAATGCCCTCGGGCCACAACTCGCGGGCCAATGCCCAAGCTAAACCGCGCACCGCAAACTTGGCGCTGCTGAAGGCAACGGCACCGGCCCGGCCCCGAATGGACGAGGTGGCTCCGGTGAAGAGAATGGTGCCGCGGCCCACAGATAGCATATCGCCGACCACTTCCCTCGCGCACAGAAAGGAGCCGTAGGCACACACGCGCCAGGATTGTTCAAACTCATCCAAGGTCAGTTCGTGGAAGCCTTTCCAAGAGGCGTTGCCGGCGTGGTTGATCAGGACATCGACCGGGCCCAGTTCCTCGCGCACTTGGGCAAAGCCCCGGGTCACCTGCTGGGGGTCGGTGATATCCGTGGGTACGGCAAGGGCCTTCACACCTTCTTGCAGCAGTTCTTCGGCCAGTCCCTCAATATAATTAGGGGACCGGGCCAGCAACCCTACTTGGTAGCCTTCGCTTGCAAACTTCCTCACCAGCGCGGCACCTAAACCAGAGCCGACCCCTGAAATAACAGCCGTTTTGGACATGGTACTCTCCTCTTTTTAAGGTTGACACTTTAAGGTTGACACTTGCGGGATGACGCGGTTCCCGAAGTCTCCCGTGCATGTCAGTCCTCGGCCTGCCCTGTGATGTCTTGATCCCGGAGCTTGGGCGGGTTATGCTAAATTTAATTGGCGAACTTTCCGGGGCACATACCAGTATTGAATCAGAAACGCGAAGCCGACTTCACACTCAATTGAGAGGACGGACATGCTCGTCGGATACGTCAGCAATGAACGCTATGTCGCCTTGGCCGATATGCTGTTCGAGTTTCGCCGCGCCGACCAGGTTGCAACGGCGCGCTCGACCATTTCGGGTGCCGTGTACGCAGATATCGAACCTGGGGAGTACGAAGTCGTCTTAGGCGGGCCGGGCCACGGTTCAAAGATCGTACACATGGAGGTGCGGCAAGATCAACCATATCAGTTTCGCCTATTGTCGGACGGGCTGTTGGGCTACATGTGGCCCAAATGCGTGCGCGGTGGGGAACGGGCCGGCTACACCGAGAAAGAGCACCGCACGTACAATGCGGAGACGTACACGCCATTGTCGCTGGAGCGGCCCGACCCGTACAACCACATCGACGAGGACGAGGGGCTGACCGATCCCATTGCCGGCCGCCAGGGCTGCCATATGGCCGCGGCCGAATGGCGTTTGTTCGGCTGGATGGAGCGCCAGGGCATTGATTACGACCTGTACGGAGAGACGCAATTCCACTTTGACCAAGTGCCACTCGACCAGTACAAAGTGCTGGTGATCAGCACCCATCCCGAGTACTGGTCCAAGGAGATGTACTTCCGGCTCAAGCACTGGGCCTTCGAGCGCGGCGGGCGCTTGCTGTACTTGGGCGGCAACGGACTCAACTGCGAGGTCGAGTTCCTCGACAACCACCGCATCGTGTACCACAATACCAACTGGAGCCATTCCGAGCCCCAATTTGCCGCAGACGGGCGGGAGTACGAGAGCCGCTTTGACCGGCGGGTGGAATCAGAGGCCAACTTATTGGGCGTGGTCTTTTCCTATAGCGGCATAATGACCGCCGCACCGTATCGGGTATTAGACGACACCCACTGGTGTTTTGCGGGGACGGGCCTGAAAAACGGCGATGTATTCGGTGAAAAAAGCCTGCATCAGCGCATACCGGGCGGGGCCTCGGGCCACGAAACCGACAAGATCTCGCCCCAGTCGCCGACCCATACGCGGCTGTTGGCCAAGGGACTCAACCCGGACGAAGGCGGGGCCGAGATCGTCGAGCACACAACCGCCAGCGGCGGGGCGGTCTTTTCAGTGGGCTCCATCTGCTGGCCGGCTTCCATTTTGGTCGATGAAGCCGTGTCCAAAATCACGGAAAACGCCATCCGCCGCTATCTGGCCGACTAGGGGAAACAGTTCTACAATTCAATAGGTCGCCCGACCGCCGCTCACGTCAAAGCACTGGCCCGTAGCAAAGGTCGATTCGTCCGATACTAAAAATAAAATAGTCGCTGCCACTTCTTCGGGGCGGCCCAAGCGACCGAGGGGAATTTTGGCGGTCAAAAAATCGACGCGGTCCTGGTCCATGCCCTGCAATATCGGCGTGTCAATCAGGGCCGGAGCCACGCAATTGACGCGGATGCCGCAGTCCAAAACCTCTTTGGCCAGCGTCTTGGTAAAGCAGATGACGCCCGCCTTGGACACGGAGTACGGTGCCATATTGGCGTTGCCCTCTTTGCCAGAGATAGAGGCCAGCGAGCAGATGACCCCACGCTGTTGCGGCACCATGTAGCGCAGGGCCGCGCGCGAGCACAGAAAGGTTCCCTTGAGATTGATGTCGAGGACGCGGTCCCAGTCGTCTTCGGCTAAGTCTTTGACCGGCGTGTCCGTGCCGACAATGCCGGCGTTGTTGACCAAGATGTCGAGGCCACCCAACTGATCGGCCACTTGGGCAAAGGCCCGGTCAACCGAAGCGACCTGAGCCACATCGACGGCTGCTGAAATAGTCGAACCGCCTATTTCAGCAGCCGTCTGTTGCGCGCCGTCGGCGTCGATATCTAAGATAGCCACTTGGGCACCCTCGGCGGCGAGGCGCTGGGCAATGGCGCGGCCTATGCCGCGCGCGGCACCGGTGACAATGGCGTTTTTTCCCTTGAGGGGTTGCGGGTCCATCTGGTTTTCTATGCTCCCTAATTAGCGATAGATTAATCGACGCCAAAATTGGCGGACATCCTAGTGATTGAAGGTAGCCAGCGCGGCGAAACCATTGCAGATTGACTTACGTGGTTTTTGATCGGCGCGCAATCGCAGTTTTATGGCAATACCGAGGAAGAAATAATGTCCAATGATAGGCTTTCCACAGGCAGTAGAGCAAATGCAGTGGCGGTGGTCTTGCTGCTGGCCTCAACCCTCTCCAAAGCGACAGCCGAGACTCGCTTCGTCGAGGTGCAGTCGGGTATTGACTTTGCCAATGTCTCAGGCACTCCCGAGAAGAAGTACATAATTGAGACTCAAGCCGCGGGTGTAACCACGTGGGACTACGATCTCGATGGAGATCCCGATTTGTACTTTACCATTGGTTCTCACCTCGAAGGAGAAGAGGCACCCACAAACGCCCTATTCCGCAACGATGGAGGGCAATTCGCCAACGCAACAGCAGGTAGCGGCGCGGGCTTGCAGGGATGGAGCATGGGGGCCACGCCGGCCGACTACGACCTCGACGGCGATCTCGATCTCTACGTCACGCGCTGGGGTCGCAACGCCTTGCTCCGCAACGAAGGCGGGGGGCGCTTCACCGAGGTCGCTGCGCTCGCCAAAGTCGATGACAATCGCTGGGCAATAGGCGCGGCCTTCGCCGACTACGACCTCGACGGCGATCTCGATCTCTACGTCGCAAACTACATCGAGTTCGAACTCAATGGCCCCCCGTTCTACGACAAGTGGTGCAATCACAGGGGAATAAAGGCCGCTTGCGGTCCGGCCGGCTTCAACGCAGAAAGAGATGTCTTATTCCGCAACGACGGCAACGGCAGCTTTAGCGACGTGAGCGCGGCTGCGGGGATTGACGACCCACCCCGTTATGGAATGCAGGTCGCCTGGGGCGATCTCGACGCGGATGGCGATCTCGACGCGTACGTGGCCAACGATGGACACGCCAATTCCCTCTTGCGCAACGACGGTCGCGAGAAATTCGCTGATATCGGCATAGCGTCGGGCGCGGCCTTTAGCGGTGATGGCCGATCTCAAGCTGGGATGGGAGTAGCGCTTGGCGACGGCGACGGCGACGGCTTGTGCGACATTTTCGTTACCAATTTCTCCCAGGACCACAACACGTACTACGAGAATACAAGCACCGGATTTTTCTCCGACATCAGTGGCCAAGCCGGGCTAGCTGGCAGTAGCCGCCCTTTTATGGGGTGGGCCACCTTTTTTTTCGACTACGACGGTGATACCGACCTAGATCTGTTCGTCGCCAACGGCCACCTCATGCCTGCCATTGACTCTGTCGGCAGCGGGCTACGCTACGCGCAGACAAACCAGCTCTACCGCAATGACGGAGGCAGCAGATTTACAGAGGTCAGCGAGCGAGCTGGTCCTGGGTTTGGCTTGGCGAGGGTGAGTCGCGGCGCAGTCCACGGCGACCTGGATGGCGACGGCGACCTCGATATTGTAGTGGCCAATCTCGACGCGCCGCCGAGTTTACTGCGCAACGACGGCGACCGCATCCATCACTGGCTCGGGCTAGACCTGCACGGTCCACCTGGAAATCGCCACGGGATTGGTGCCTACGTCCTAGTGCGCGCGGGTGGCCGCGAGCAGCATCGCCAACTATTCAGCGGAGACGGGTTTATGGGGCAAAACGACCCGCGCCTCTTCATCGGGCTGGGAACAGCGCGCCTTGTGGACTACTTGGAGGTGAGCTGGCCTTCCGGGCTGGTGCAGCACTACCAGAACCTGACCGCCGATCGTCTCTACCTGATCCACTACCAAGACGGGCTTACAGTCCGAGGAGATGGGGAGAGGATGGGGCCAGAATGAGGCGACGGCTCCCGCTAGGCACCTTACTGTTACTCAAGGCTTTTCTCGTCGAGGGCTGCGGCTACCAAGAACAGCCCGCACCTCAGACTACGGAGGTTGAAACGCCTCCCCTTGCTGCGGCTGCCGCCATCGACAAGGCGCACAATCTGCTCGATGTCCGTCAGCCCGAGGAAGCGGAACGAATCCTCAGAGAAGCCTTGGAGGTCGCCCCGAATCACGCCCAACTCAACAATTTGCTCGGCGCAGCCTTAGTGGAGCTCAGCAACTTTGCAGAGGCCGAGGACCGCTTCCGCAGAGCAGCAGAGCTGGACCCAACCCTAGCGGACCCCCCAGCTAGACTCGGCTGGCTTCTCTACGAAAAGCAGGGGAAGGCGGTGGAGGCCAAGGAATTGTTGCGGCAGAGCCTAAAACTCGATCCCGACCACGAGAGGGCTCGCTATACCTTGGGGCTTGTACATCAGCGCGAGGGCGAACTAGACAGCGCCGCCACGGTGTACGCCAGCCTACTGGAGCGAATACCATCGGCCGAAGCCCACCGCCAACTGGGCCTAACCTATCTGCAGCAAGGCAACCTAAAGCGCGCCCAGCGATCCCTCCAAGAAGCAGCGCGTTGGTCCCCGTACGACCCCCAAACCCTAGTGGGGTTAGGCCAAGCAATGGCCCGCCAAGGCAAGGCCGACAGCGCCCGGCTGATCCTCAAGGGGGCGGAGAGGATACGTCAAGAAGAAGAGGAACTCCGCCCTCTGCGCGACGCCGCCACCCGCCATCCAAATCGTCCCCAGTCGCACTTCAACTTGGGGGTAGCATACGCCCGCATGGGACGATTGAAGTTGGCGCAGCAGGCGTACGGGCGCGCCTTGGAAACGGATCCTTCGTACGGGCGCGCCTACAAAGGTCTCGGCACCCTTGCGATGTCCGTGGGAGAGTTGGAGCAAGCCGAGATTCTCTTTGCGGAAGCCCTCGCGCGCGACTCGACCTTGGCCACGGCGCACAACAACCTAGGGCTGATCTACCACGCCAGAGGCCGCCATGCGGAAGCCCTCGCGCAATTTGAGGCCGCTGCTCGCGACGCTCCTACACAGGCTCCTCTCTGGGCCAACCTAGCACGGGCCTACCGTGATCTGGGACAGGCCGAGCAGGCTCGCCGGGCGGCAGCAAAGACTCTGGCGATCGACTCTACACTGCACGGTGCAAGGGAGATACTCGGAGACGCGTATTTCTTAGACGGGGCACTGGAGAAGGCGCTAGAGAACTGGCGTCGTGTCGCGGAGACAACGCCTAGCGATACAGCGCTATACGCCAAAATTGAACGGGCCGAGCGAGCGCTAGAGAGCAGACCGCGATGACCCGAGTGTGGGAAAGAATCGGTCCGATCATCGTGCTCTACATTATCGCCAGTCCACTCGGCGCAACGGAGCCGACGCCTGTTCGCTTCGTGGATGTGGCCGAGGAGACGGGCTTGGTATTTCACCATGAGACCGGAGCTTGGGGAGGCCACTACCTGCCCGAGACGATGGGAGGGGGGGTCTGCGTTCTCGACTTCGACGGAGACGGTCGGCTCGATGTCTATGCTGTCAACGGCGCTCCCGTAGTCCCGCCGCCCGAAACCTCCGGCAAGGCACCCGTCAACGCCCTCTTTCGCCAGACTGCCGCAGGGCGTTTTGCCGAAGTGGGTGCTGAGGTGGGGGTGGACCACGGCGGAATTGGCATGGGCTGTGCGGTCGGCGATTGCGACAACGACGGCGACCCAGACCTCCTCGTCACCAACTACGGCTTCGATGCCTTCTACCGCAACAACGGGAACGGCCAATTCGACGAGGTCTCTATCTCCGCCGGACTCGCCGACAGCCTGTGGAGCACGGGCGCAGCTTTCGCAGACATCAATCTGGACGGCGACTTAGACCTGTATGTGGTCCACTACGTCGAATTCGATCCCGAGCGTCAGACTGGAGAGATGGCTCCCTACCTCGCCGACCTGTCACTGGCGCGGGTAGCGGGCGAAGAGTTGCCCGCAGCCTATCCGCGGCCGTCCAGCTTTCCCGCGAGTCCAGATCGCCTGCTGCGCAACGAAAATGGGCAGTTTGCCGACATCACTGATCGGGTGGCCACAGACGCTATGGCCGGCAGGGGATTGGGGGTTATCTTCGGCGACTACAACCTCGACGGTTGGCCCGACCTCTATGTCGCCAACGACGGAAATCCCAACTTCCTCTACCACAACCGAGGGGATGGGAGCTTCGAGGAAGTGGGAGCGGCCTCGGGGACGGCCTACGGACTATCGGGGCAGGCCGAGGCCGGCATGGGAGTTGACTTTGGGGACTATGACAACAATGGCTTTCCAGACCTCGCAGTCACCAATTTCCAAGGAGAGCCAAACGATCTCTACCAAAACACGGGAAAGGGTTTCTTTGCCAACGCCACGTATAGCTCGGGGACCGGGTGGGTGACGCTCCCCTTCCTCGGGTTTGGGATTGCCTTTTTGGACTTCGACAGCGATGGATGGCTCGACCTATTCGTCGCCAACGGGCACGTCTTGGATAACGTCGAGCGTTTCGACCCCTCCACTTCCTATCCACAGCGCAATCTGCTGTTCCACAACAACGGCGCAGCCAAGGGTGGAGAAAGTCGGTTCGTCGAAGTGGGCGCTGAATCTGGGCCGGGGATGGCCCAAGTTCGAGTGAGCCGGGGGAGTGCAGTAGCAGATTGGAATGCAGACGGCGCTGTCGATCTGCTAGTGTCTAATATCGGCGAACGGCTTTCCCTTTTGCGCAACGAGGGGGGAAATGAGCATCACTGGCTCGGGGTAAAGCTGCAAGGGCAATCGAGCAACCGGGATGGAATTGGCGCACAGGTCTGTGTTCGGGCCGGAGAGCTGAGACAGTGCCGGGAAGTACGGGGGGCCGAGAGCTACCTGAGTCACAGCGAACTGCGGCTCCACTTTGGCCTCGGGTCGCACGCCGCAGTGGATTCTGTCGTGGTGCGTTGGCCCGCCGGGGGCGTGCAGCATCTGGTGAACGTCGAGGCGGACCAAACGCTGTTTGTGCTAGAGGCTACTACCGGCGGGCAACGCTAAGGTCATGCGATAAATTTGCCTGCCGAACAATAGAGCCTCGGAGAGCTTAAATTACTTGACGGACTTAGCTTGTAAACATTATCTTGACCAACACTTTAGATAATTTTTATAAGTTGTTGATAAA
>VXZF01000081.1 GCA_009845645.1 Gemmatimonadota bacterium
CCTCTTAGTTGTCCGTTCTCGTCCACATAAGTCCACTTCCCGTCAAATAGACCATTTATATAGTTTATCTCTTCCTTTACTTTTCAATCTCTGTAATACTCGACCCATCTTCCCTCGCTTTTATCATCCTCAAAGCGGCCCTCGTAGCGCAGCTCACCGCTAGCGAAATATCCGACCCATTTACCGTGTTTTTTCCCGTTCTTGTATTCCCCTTTGTATTCTACCCCGCCATCGGCGTAACAGACGACCCATTGTCCGTCCTCATGGCCGTTGTCGTATGTGCCTTCTTTGCGTATTTTCCCGCTTTCGTAATACTCGATCTTCTTTCCGTGCAGTTTTCCATCTTTCATGAGTTCAGCTCCTCCTTGCCAAATCGAAAAATAGCTCTGTTCTATCGAATCGACAATCAGATGGCGTTGGGAGACCATTAGTGATCATCGACGCTCATACCCATTTCTACGATCCCCATCGCCCGCAGGGAGTGCCTTGGCCCAATAAAGAGGATGGGCAACCGATCTACCTCACCCATGCCACCTGAACCCACTAAATCCCCGTTCACCTTCAAAGGCATCGTCGTCGGGGCCATCTTCTCACTGCTGGTCAGCCTCTGCGCGCCCTTTGTTGTCTTTATGCTTCAGGCCTCCTCCATGGGTATCAACAGTTCGTCGCCCGGTGCCATCTTTTTCTTTTTTGTGCTCACCCTCTTCGTCAACGTCATCCTCGGGATGATTAAGCGTCAGTTTGCCCTGGGCCGGGCCGACCTCATCCTCGTTTACTCCATGCTGCTGATGGCAGTAACTCTGCCGACCTACAACTTCCTTAACTATCTGATCGGCATGATTTCTGGCCCCTACTACATGGCCTCGCCGGAGAACAATTTCGCCGAAGTTTATCTGCCTTATATCCCCGACTGGATGGTCCCCCAAGATGAACAGGCCATTTTTGCACTCTACGAGGGATTGCCAAGCGGCCAAGCCATACCCTGGGCCGCGTGGGTCGAACCCCTGTCGCACTGGTTTGCGTTCTTTTTGTGCTTGAGCTTTATGATGATATGCATGGCCACTATTTTACATCGTCAGTGGTCAACCCACGAGCGTCTCAGTTATCCTATGACGCAACTGCCCCTGCAGATGATAGAAGGCACGAGTCCGGGGCAGGTGGCACCCTTTTTTAAAAAAAAATTAATGTGGCTCGGCTTTGCCGTGCCTTTCATTCTATTCAGTTTTTCGGGGTTAAACCACTATCTGCCGGTCGTACCCGAATTTCCCTTTTACATCGCCTGGATTCACTGGTTTCGCGATATCAACACCTGGGGAGAAGGCTTGGCGCTTAGTTACGCTTGGCTCGGGTTTTTCTATCTGGTCGATCTGAATATTTCCCTCAGCATCTGGTTCTTTTTTTTAATAGGCAAGTTCCAAGATGGACTCTTCCGCACCTTGGGCATTCACAGCACCGAACAGTTGAGTCAGTACGAGTACTCCCAGTTGGCAGATCTGACCCATCAGGCCGTGGGCGCTAGCATAGTCTTTGTACTCTTTGGATTGTGGACGGCTAGGCACCACCTGCGGGATGTGGTAGCCACGGCTTGGCGACCGGCCAGTGGCGTCGATGACAGCGAGGAGCTGATGTCCTACCGCCTGGCTTTTTTTGGCCTGATCGCCAGTTTGCTCTTTGTCTGTTTCTGGCTGTGGCGCTCGGGGCTTCCCCCCGTCGTCATTCCCGTTTTTCTCTTTATTTGCCTGATCTACTACATTCTCATCACCCGGGTCGTCTCGGCCGGTGGCGTGCCCACGGCTCGGCCCCCGCTAGTGGCACCTTATTTCATCATCTCGGGACTAGGCACTTCGATTCTGGGTGCCAAAGGCATGGTAGCCTTGTGCTTCACTATGGTGTGGCAGGCGGAAATGCGCCTCTTCCCCATGCTCGCCTGCGCCAACGCGCTCAAGCTAGCCGAATCGATCCGCGGCTCAAAGAGGCGCCTTTTGCTGGCCCTGCTACTGGCTCTGGTGTGCAGTATGATCGGCGGAACGATGATGAATTTGCACTTAGGGTACACCTATGGCGGCATCAACCTAGGGTCCTATGCTGGCTTTGGCGGCAACTGGGACCTGTGGTTATCGCTGGTGCACAATCCTCGGGAGGTGGATGTGCGCGGTTGGATCTTCACCGGCGGCGGCGCTGCCTTCGAGGCTTTTCTAATGGTCGCTCAGAAGCGCTGGTACTGGTGGCCGTTCCACCCTTTGGGTTTTCCTTTGGCCATTGGCTGGCTCACCAGCGAGATATGGTTTGCCGCCATGCTCGCCTATCTGTGCAAATTGACGATTCTGCACTTTGGCGGTCCCAAGCTCTACCGCGTTTTAAAGCCCTTTTTCTTGGGCTTGATCTTAGGCGAAGTCTCCGTCGCCGCCTTCTGGGCCATCATCGATACGCTGCTGGGCGGGAGCGGCAATGTCATAACCTACATGTGAATGGGTCAAATGCCGACTTCGATTGGGCGATAGAGTTCGCCGCCTTCAAGTCGTCGCTCCCAATCACTCACTCCGGGCTCTGGGACGCCGAAGAGCTGGCGCCGATTGTGGGATTGGGTAATCCGCTGCTGAATGGACGCGGGCAGCTCTCGGTAGTCGTATTGCGTCTTCATCCACGAGCGAACGTACGAGTACTCGAGTACTTTGCGGTCGCTGTTACTTCGGTTGTGAAAGCGGGCGTGCCAGCAGTAGCCGTTGAAGAGCACCGCGTCGCCGGCTTTAGCCGTTAGCTTAGCGTGATGTGGCATATCCTCGTGATTCTCAATGTCGGGCAGGGGATGTCCCATCTCAAAGCGATGGCTGCCGGGAACGATGGCGAAGGTGGCACCGTTTTCGGGGACATCCACCAGATAGGTGAAGACTTTGGTCATGATCAGCGAGTCCGGCAAATACACGCCCTTTATGTCGCAAAGATCGCAGTGCCAGCCGCCGCCCGATTCGGTGTTGGCTTCCCTGACGCCTCCATGGGCATAGCGCAGTTGCACATCCTCCCCTATCACCGCTCTCACGACGGGGAAGATGGCGGGGTGGTCCACCATATCGACGAACACCTCGTCCTGCTGGAGCAGGTCGTACAGCGAGTCATTCTTTGCCGCCTGGTCAAAGGCATTGAGTACCCGCTCCACCTCGGCACCCGACAACGCCCCGCGGATAAAGACAAATCCCTGTAAGTTATACTGTTGCCTAGCTTGTTCAGGGGTCATTTTGGGAGCCAGTTTTTCACAAAGTTTGGCCATTTAATAATTCGGTTCGGTGCCCTTGCCGACGCTGCTCAACGGCGAGTAGCGTCTCTGCGGAAGGCCATCCGAGTTCGGATAGCCCTTTACCTTGCCCGTCCAATAACTAGGCGCGGCGGCAACGCCGAAAAGATGGGCGAGGTTATCTCTGTCAGCGATCGTCTCCAGCGCCTGCGGCGCTAGCTCTGGCAAAGCCTGTCGCATCCAGCTATGGACGTAGGTGTATTCGAGCAATCGCAGGGTTGCATCAGCGCGGTTGCTCGTGCGCGCCTGCCAGAGATTGCCGTGCAACACTGCGGCCGATCCCGCCTTTAGGCGCAGCGGCAAGTGATGGGGCATCTCTTCTATGTAGGTGATATCGGGAAACGGGACTTCAGCTTTGAAACGGTGGCTCGCCGGAACCACGGCCAGACAGCCACCACTGGGTGGGGTATCGTCTAGGCACACGAATAGCTGGAGGCACAGATTGGAGGCAGCATGGTGGACCCCGAGCATGCCGGCGACCTTCCGATGCCAACCCCTGCCGGCTGCTCCAGGCTCGACTGAGATAGCGGCAAGGGAGCGCAGAGACACATCGTCGGATAAAATCCGATGGATTATTGGGAACAGATTCGGATGTTCTGCTAGGTGGATGAAACAGTCGTCTTGATTGGGCAGATCTTCCAAAGCGCCTGCCTGCGCGGCCTCAGCAAAGGCGCGTCGGATGCGGTCGAGTTCATCTGCACTCAGGGCATCTTCGACGAGGAGATATCCTTGGCCTTCGTATTCGGCCTGCTGCCACTCGGTCAACCCATTCACCTCTCGCTTATGAGTTGGGCCAGCATTGAATTGGGACTAATACTACAAACTCTCCCGCTGTAGCCAGAGCCAACGGGAGAGTTTATAGCGAAAAATTAAATGGTTGGAGCTTTTACCGACTGAAAGATGCCTTGATATGGCCCCAAGTATCGTTTTCGACGGACGTCGCTAGCAGTTCCTCGTTGACCGGCAAGAGAATCCAGTCCGGTAGGAAGTCGGCGTTTTCGGAAGATTCATTGAAGTTGAGGGCCCAATCGGAGAAGACTTCGCCGGTCTCGTCATGGCCGCAGCACAGGCCCACGTCCCCGTCCTTGTGGCGGGCTGCCAAGCCGATGATCTCCCCCTCTTGCAGATCGTGGATGATACTGCCTTCGGGATCTTGCCAGTTAAAATCGTCCCACCACACGTGCCACAGCTCGATTTGCCAGTTGTATTCCTGGCCCAGTTCGGGCTCGGTCCACTGATAGGCACCATCGGAATAAGGTTCCCCCCGATACCAATCGGCCTGGGTCATCCAGTGCCAGTTCCAAGGAACTCCAACCTCTTCCGTTTTGCTGTGGAAGAAGAAGTGGGAAATCTGGGCGTGGCGGTTGCGCTGACGTTGCGCTTCTTCATCGCTCTGCCCTTCCGAACTCCAGTAGAGCCCGCCCGAATGATCGGCATCAACGGCCAGTTCGATATCGTCGCGCTGGTGGCTCCAATAGTCATCGTAGCGGTCATACGCCAAGTAGATACGCTCGGTATCGTCGTTCCAGCCAAAGGTAAAACGCACGGCTAAGTCAGACGCATCCGGCTCGGTATCCGTGACATCAATTTGGGTGATCAAGAGGTTGTTTAGATCCTGTTCGGTGATCCACAACTCCTCTGGCACGACATCCCACTCAGACAAATCGGCATCCAGAACCGGTAAGTGCGAAGAGGGCCATTGCCACATTTCGAAAATCACGCCCGGCGGATCGTGGGCACCAGCAGATGTGGTGAAGCCGAGCGCTATGACAAAGGCCATAACACCCCTTAAGAGCTTTCTCATAGGTTCCTCCTTGTGGAAGGGCAAGAGAGCTTATGGATTGGTTGGTAACTATTGTTAGTATAGATAACCATCTATAGACTGCAAGTCAATTTTTTCTTATGGCCAATCGGGACGCAGCAAATGTATAATCTGTAGTTCATAAAACATCTATATCGCTGGCGTTAAATTGTTTAAAAAGCGCACACAAGCCGAATCTTTTGGCATTTTCTCCATTCCGTTGGGTGTATTCGTCCTAGCTTTGGCCATTCGGGTGGCCTACATTTTTCAGATCGAGACCAGTCCGCTGTTTGCCCACCCTCCCGTCGACGGCCTCACCTACGTAGAGCACGCCCAGGACCTAGCAGCGGGAAACTGGCTGGGACAGGGTCGGGAAGCCTTCTGGCAACCGCCTCTATATCCCTATGTGCTGGGCCTGTTATATGCTTTCTCTCCCGATCTATTTTTTTACGCGGTGCGCTTTTTTCAGGCGCTCTGCGGCGCTTTGCTCTGCGTCCTAACTTGGTCGATAGGACGGCAGCTTTTCAATGCCGCAGTCGGCACAGCGGCGGCCTGCGCTGCCGCTCTCTATGGCCCGCTGATCTTTTTTGACGGCGAAATACTTCCGGCCACGATGGGTACTTTTCTCAATATGGCGGGATTGGCGCTGCTGCTTAGGGCCCTTCGTCGCCCCTCTTTTTTGCGCTTTGCCGGGGCGGGCTTGGTGTTTGGTCTGGCCGTTCTGACGGTGGCCACCGTGCTCAGCTTCGCGCTCGGGGCCGCTATCTACATCTGCTACGCGATCCGCAAGCAAAACCGGTCTTTGCTGGAACAACTGCGCCTGCCCAGCGCCTTTCTGTTGGGTTTGCTCGTCGCCATCGCCCCAGTGACCCTGCGCAACTATGCCATCGGTGGCGATGCCGTGCTCATCTCTGCCAACGCCGGCATCAATTTCTACCTTGGCAATAATCCGGAGTACCAGCACACGGTAAATATCCGTCCGGGGTGGGAATGGTACGAACTGTTGGACCAGGCCAAGGTAGAGGCCCAAGCCGAACGGCTGGTGCAGCAATCCGATTTTTACATGGACAAAGCCCGTGAGTACATAGTCGCCCAACCCGTTGATTATTTGGTCCTACTGGCGCAAAAAACCCACCTTTTCTGGCAGGGCGATGAAATTGGCCGCAATCAGGACCTGTATTTTTGGCGTCGCTATACAGCCATCCTGAGCGCGACTATGTGGAAATGGGGCATTGCCTTTCCCTTCGGCCTGATCGGTCCCCTGGCGCTGGTGGGCCTTGCACTAGCCATTCGCCATCGCGCTTTCTCCTTGCCCCTTTTGTTTGTCGTGCTGTATTCCCTTTCCGTCATCGCCTTTTTCATAACAGCGCGTTATCGCCTGCCGGTTATTCCCCTGCTACTGGTGTACGCCGCTTATGGCGGGTACTGCGCAGTGAATGTTCTGCGGCAGCGCCGTTTCTCGGCTGCTGCCGCCATAGCCGCAGGGGTGATTTTTTGTATGGTGTTCGCCAATGTGGGTCTGGCACCAATGAATATGGAGGGGGACGCCGCCGTGCACTACAATTTGGGCAATGCCTATGCCAAAGAGGGCGAACTGGAAAGGGCGCAAGCGGCATTCGAGCGGGCCGTGCACTTTGATTCGGCCTACTGGCAGGCGTGGTACAATTTGGCATCTGTACAGGCCGCCCAAGGACAAGCCGGCGCTGCGATCCCCACTTTTCAACGGGTATTGAGGGTCTATCCGCAAAAAGTAATGGTGTGGATCAGCTTGGCTCGAGCCCACCGCCAACTCGGGGAAAACGACCGGGCCCTAAAAGCCTACGAAACCGCCCTCCACCGCAATCCCTCGGCCTTTAATTTTTACGGCTCTTATAGCGAGTTGATCGACCTGTACTTGCAACAAGACCAAGCCCCCAAGGCAGAGCAAGTGCTGGAAATCGCGTCTAAATACCATCCCGCAGAGGCCCAGCGTCTCAGAGGCCTTTATGAAAAGGGGGCATTACCGCGAAATAAGGCGGTTGAGCGGCAGTTGCCGTTTCTGTACATTCCCGAACGTCAATGAATTTGTGGCTGCGTTCTCGGTTAGTTTCACTGAAAAGGGACTGCCATGAAAAAGAGAATCCCTCTGCTCGTGATTTCTTGTCTGAGCGCGGCAAATATCGGGAGCGCGGTCGAAGAAACCGTCCTAGTTGGCAGTAGTGGATCATTGCCGTGGCAAGAAGGGGGTGGGACCATTGCAGCAACGGCGATCTTGGATGAGTCCACCGTCAATCAGACCAATACCCCCGGTGGGGTAATCGACTTCGAGTCCATCGATTTCCCCGGATGGATTTTTCCGCAAAGAGTTGACACAACCGACAACATTCTCATCGGCCTCACCAGCAAAGAGCGCGGCGGCTCGATCAGCAGTCCCATCCCCAGTGCCCAAGTCAGCTTCAAAAACGATTACAAAAAATTGATCGACGCCGACGGTCAAACAGCGTTGGAAGTGCGAGCTACTTCCAGCGCCTCCAGTGCCGGTGCGCTCGGTCTGATCCTGGAATTCGATCTCAACGCCCTATTCGCCGTCAATCGCATCCGATTTTTTCCCCGCAATGCCGCTCCCGAACTACCGGCACCTGACTTTCCCTTCCAGAACGACTTTATCAAGGGGTACGAGATTTTTATCAATGACGGTCGGCCCGAATCCTATCTCAACGGTCGGCCGATATGGACGACAATCGCCCTCGAAGGCCAGAACGAGGAAGCGGTCGTCGATCTGAGCATCCCCACCCAATTCGTGCGCCAGATACGCTTCAAATCGCTTACGACAGCCGACTTCGAGATTGCCGAGTTCCAAGTTTTTGCCGAGGGGTTTGTGCCGCAGGCGACCTATCTGTCCAATGTATTCGATTTTGGCGAGCCGGCCTTGCTGGGCCACTTGCGCTGGCTCCAAGAAACCATCGGTGACTCCGTGCTCTCGGATATACAAATCCGCACGCGCACGGGTGTGGATCCCGAGCCGGTCGAGTTTACCCGAGTCGGCATCCAGAGTATCGGACTGACCGAGGTAAGCCGCACGGTGGGGGGCGTGTCGAATCTGGAAGAAATTCGGGTCAAAGTGCCCTGGAAGCGCCCTCAAGACGTGGAGGACGATGAACTTAGAACTTTGGTCGAAATCGAGCTAGAGGACGATTTGCTGAGCGGAGAAGAGGCGCTTTTGGCCTGGACCCAGTTGCCACTGGAGTTGCGAGCACAGCTCGAGATTTCGCAAGCCGAGTACGGCAAGCTCAAAGAGAAGGGGCCGATTCGCGATGATCTGACAAACTGGAGTCCTTGGTCTCCCCCGTACTCAGCCGCCGGTATAGTCGAGGCCCAATCCTTGGGAACACCCGGGTCGGGAATGCCGATCCTCTCTCCCAGTCCCCGCCGCTATTTCCAATTTATGGTTGAGTTTGCCAGCCGGGGATTTGACGCGGCCTCCGGCTTGGGGGCCTTGGCCTTTGAGCTGTCCACGCCGGCTCTGGCCGATACCCTCATCGGGGAAGTGTTTCCCCGGCACGCCGACGTCGGTACAGCGACGGTCTTCACCTACGCTGTCCTAGCAAAGATCGGCCAGACAACAGCCGGTTTTGACCAATTGGAAATCGAGACCCCGCTTAAGGTGGAGTCCATTGGCATGGTAGAGGTCCACAGGCCCAATGGCGAGATCGAATCGGCCGATTTTTCAGCGCGTTCATTGGACGATCTCCCCGTCGAAGCAGGCAACGGCTTTGCAGTGTTGGCCGTCTCAGACCACGGCCTACTTTTGCAATTGCCGCCAGTGAACGAAAACAATGCGCTCGTCAAGGTAGAATTCGCAACAGCGGTTTTGCGTTTTGGCACGGTATTCTCGGCTCAAGCGTTCAATACCGCAGTCGGCGCAGTAGGACAAAACATACTCGCGGGCAATGCGGCAGATTTGGGACGAGAAACACTAGTAGACCCCGATCTAGCCCGCATTGGCGCTCCTGTGTCCACCAATCTGACCGTAGAGGTGGCCATAAGCGACGATCTATTGACCAATGTGCGCGCTGAGCCAGTCGTCTTTACGCCCAATGGGGATCAAATCAACGACCGCACTGCTATTCACTACGATATCACCAACATAGCTAGTCCCGTTCTCGTGGAGATCGAACTATTCGACTTGGCCGGCCGATCGATCCGATCTCTGCAAATGGAAAAACAGACCAGCGGGCGTTTTGCCATTGCTTGGGACGGCTCCGACGATGAGGGTCGGCTCGTGACTCCAGGGCATTACCTATACACCGTTACGCTGAACGCCGATACCGGCGCTGACATAAGGCTCGGTGCGGTCGGCGTTGTCTATTAAACGCCTACGAGGTGAGCATGTCATCTGCATTGGGCCTATGGGCAAACCGAAATGAGCTGAGGGGATTCTTCCTGCTGTTGTCGCTTTTGCTCGGTGTTGGTGGCTTAGAGGCCCAGGACTACGGATCTCGCCTCGGGACCCAGCGCGGCGGCGAGGTGAGCTTTGAACCCCGCGGCCCGGGGGTCCTATTCGGAGCGCTCGACCCGTCGGTGCGCAAATGGTACGTGCCGCAGGAACTGTACAACGAATACCAGTGGCGTCAGTGGGAATATTCCAACTACGCGCGTCAGCCCTACCAGCGCTATGTCAATACCGCCCTCGAAGGCAATTACTTCTACGATATCTACGGCCATTACGTCACGCGCGGATGGCTGGTGTACGACTGGCACCAGGACCAACCCCAGGCCCTGGGCAGCAGCATCTTTAAGGATGGCCGCTTCAACGACTGGTTCAACTGTGG
>VXZF01000588.1 GCA_009845645.1 Gemmatimonadota bacterium
TCAGTGACGCGACCGGGCGTATATAAAAATGTATCAGCTGCCTCGTATAGAGCGTAGAACTTTTCTAGCCGCCCCCCCTTGTGGAAAAGAGGCTCGGCTTGGTCGAGCAGATCTCGCAAAACCTTCATTGAATGCGTCTATCCTTCTCTTTCAATTCTGTCCAAATTTCGCCGCAGCATGGGGCCGTATTCGTACTTGCCGGGGCACGCGAAAGTACACAGCCCCAAGTCCTCCTCGTCCAGTTCCAGACAGCCGAGGGCTTGGGCGCGGTCCGTATCCTCGACGATGATGGCGCGAAGGAGCAATGTCGCGAGGATGTCCAGCGGCATCACCTGCTCGTACGAGCCGATTGGCACCATGGCCCGGTCGCTACCCTCGGTGGAAGTAGTAAAGTTGAATAACCGGCTGGGCAGCAGCTTGGAGACAAAGACATTCTTGATGGAAAACTTATCGACGCCCGGTTTCTGCCACCCTAAGAACTCGCGCTCGCGGCCTTCGGCGAGCACCGAAACCTGCGCGTGGTAGCGGCCGAGAAAGTCCAAGGGGCCAGACGCTACCCGACCCGCTAGTACCGACCCGGCAATGATCCGATTCTCGCCCGGCTTGAGCTGGCCCGCCGTCAGTTCGCTCAGGCAGGCCCCTTGGCGGGTGCGCAACAGGCGCGGCTGCTCCACTTGGGGGCCACCCAAAGCCACGATGCGTTCAGTCCACAACGAGCCGGTGGCAAAAAGCTTGCCGCAGGCCACCACGTCTTGGTAGCCAATGTACCAGACCGTCTTGGCCGCTCCGACCGGGTCGAGAAAGTGGATGTGGGTGCCGGGCAATCCCGCGGGATGCGGTCCGGCAAATTCGACGACCTCGGCACCGTCAGCCGAGATGCTCACACCCGGTGCCTTGCACACATAGACCGGCCCATCGGTGAGCTTGCCCAATATGGTCAAACCCCGAGCAAAGTCGTCTTCGTACTCGCGGAGCACGACTTGGGGATCGGCTGCGAGGGGATTGGTATCCATCGCGGCGACGAAAATCGAGTGCGGCGCGCTATCGGGCACAGGCACTTTGCTGTAGGGCCGCGTGCGCAGCGCGGTCCAAAGACCAGACGCCACCAAGGTTTCGCGCACCTGCTCGCGGCTTAGCTGGTCCGGCACCGTGCGCGTGTGCTGCTCAAAGCGCTCTTCCTCGTCCCCGGCAATCTCAATGACGACCGAGAGCAAGGCGCGTTTGGCTCCGCGATGGACGGCGATCACTTTGCCGCTCGCCGGCGACGTATAGCGCACGCCTGGGAGCCTCTTGTTCTCGAAAAGCAACTGGCCCTTTTTGACCGAATCGCCCTCGTTTACGGCCATCGTCGGCCGCAGGTCGATGGCGTCCGGACCCAGGACGGCCACCTTCCCAATCGCGGGGCCGTCTTCGATTACTTGCTCCGGCGCACCAGCAATGGGCAGGTCCAATCCTTTTTTTATTGCAATTTTACTACTGGCCATTATGTGTGCTACGCCATCCCCTTTCAAAAGTAAATATCACTAAACTGGCCGGTTTAAGCCAGTCAGTCCCATCCGTCAAGAAAAACAGGACATTAATTTGTCGTCAAAGAGTCTTTATGTCTCATAATCGGCCAGATTTCAAAGCGCGGGCGCGCCTTCTAGCCCGTTTCCCTCCGCAAACAGCCTAAAAATAAAAGCCAAGAAACGCGATGGAGCAAGACATTTGCGCAGAAGACGAGGGCTAGACCTTGCCAAACCGGGTGAAACCTCGGATTTTAGACGCTCATTCACCAACTGATCGAGGATTTATGAGCCTGAATGCGTCCACAACGCGCGAGGAAATCGCCGCTCTCTACAAAAGCCCCATACTCGACCTCGTGTACCGCGCCGCAACCGTCCATCGCGAGCACCACGACCCGCGGCAAGTACAAGTCTGCACCCTGCTGTCGATCAAGACCGGCGGCTGTCCTGAAAATTGTAGCTATTGCTCGCAGTCGGCTCACTTTGATACGGGCCTCGAACGCCAAGAACTGCTGTCGCTAGAAGCCGTGCGCGAGGCCGCCGAGCACGCCGCAGCGGCCGGCAGCACGCGCTTCTGCATGGGCGCGGCTTGGCGCCAAGTCCGCGACGGCGCGGAATTCGACCGCGTGTTGGACATGGTGCGCACGGTCGCTGCCACCGGCATGGAAGTCTGCTGCACGTTGGGCATGCTCACCGCCGACCAAGCCCGCCAGTTGCGGGAAGCCGGCCTCCACGCATACAATCACAACCTAGACACCGGGGAAAACTACTACCCCGAAATCGTCTCCACCCGCACCTATCGCGACCGCATCGAAACCCTAGGCCACGTCGGCCGCGCCGGGATTTCAGTCTGCTGCGGCGGCATCTTGGGCATGGGCGAAAGCGAAGACGACCGCATTGACCTGCTCTGCTCGCTCTTGCAACTACCAACGCCGCCGGAATCCATACCGGTCAACGCCCTAGTACCCATCGCCGGTACGCCGCTCGGGGACCGCGAAAAAGTGACCGCGTGGGAGCTCGTCCGCATGATCGCCTGCGCCCGCATCCTCTTTCCCTCGGCCATGGTGCGCCTCTCGGCTGGCCGCGACCAGCTATCGACAGCCGAACAAGCCTTGTGCTTTTTAGCTGGAGCCAATTCCATTTTCTCGGGCGACCGCCTGTTGACTACTCCCCACCCCGGCACCGACGCCGACCAAGCCCTCTTCGACCTGCTCGACCTAGAAGCACTGCCTCCGCAAGGCGCTTTAGAGCGCGTCGATCAGCTCGCAGAAGCAGTCGTAGATCGAAGCTAGCTGAGGCCGCTCAATGCAGTAGGGCGGCAGCACGTACACGCTACTGCCCAGCGGCCGCAGCAGGAATCCCCGCGCCAAAAATTGCTCCCTCAGTAGCGGCCCCACCTCGTGCAGGTATCCTTCCTCGCCTTCGGCTATCACGTCTGCCGCTACAATCGTACCGCACACTCGTACCCGCTTGAGCCGCTGGTGGTCGCGCAGGCGTACCGCTTCCTCGCACTGCCAAGACTCTAGGCAGCGGAAAGGCTCGCTAGCGAGCAGATCTAGCGAAGCCAGCGCGGCTGCGCATCCCAAGGGATTGGCCGTATAGGAGTGCCCGTGATAAAAGGCTTTAGCGGGATCGTCGTGATAAAACGCCGAGAAAACCCGCTCGCTGCAAACGGTGGCCGCCATAGGTAAAAAGCCACCGGTCAGTCCCTTGGCCAAACAGATGATATCAGGTTGGGTCGCGGCTTTCTCACAGGCGAAGAGTGCCCCGGTGCGCCCAAATCCGGTCAGCACCTCGTCGTAGATGGCCAATACGTCGCATTGGCACAAAAGTGCCTGCACGGCCGCGAGAAAGTGCGGGCGGCATATCCGCATGCCCCCGGCGCCCTGCACCAGCGGTTCGAGTATCATGGCCGCGTACTGGTCAGGATGGCGTGCTAACAGTTCCTCCAGCCGCGCGAGTGCCCGCGCCTCTTTGGCCTCTACCTCCCCATCGCCTTCCCAAGTGGCCGGAAAGGGCACGGCATCCGTCGGAAAGAGCAAGTCGGCAAAAGGACGCGTAAAAAGCGAGCGTTCCCCCACCGACATCGCCCCGAGCGTGTCGCCGTGATAGGCCCCCTCGAAACGCAGAAAGCGCGTGCGATCTCGCTCGCCCTGATTGCGCCAAAACTGATAGGCCAGCTTGAGCGCGACTTCCACGGCCGTCGAGCCGTCGTCTGAGTAGAAGACCCACTTTAGCGGCGCGGGCAAGGCATCCACCAGCCGCTGGGCTAGCTCTTCGGCGGGGCGATGGGTAAATCCGGCCGCTATTACCTGTTCTAACTCTTTAGCCTGCTCGGCCACCGCGGCGGCAATCTCGGGCTGGCCGTGGCCGTGCAAGGTCACCCACCAACTCGAAATGCAGTCGAGGATCTGCCGTCCATCCTCCAGCTCTAGCACGGCCCCGCGACCAGCCCGCACTTGCTGTATCGGCAACGCCGCCTTCATCTGGGTAAAAGGCGACCACACGTGGGAAGTATGCTCAGTCATGGGGGCCAAAATAGCGGACAAAAAGCGCCCGGACCTTGGTGGGCGACAGCTCTACCCGGAGATCGATTACAGCCAGCACAGGCACCTCTCCGTAGTGCGCGATAGCTTGGCAGTTGGCTGGGTTGGAGGGACCGTTGACCACCACGCCAAAGAGCGGACAACCTCGGCGGCGCAATTGGTCCAGCGTCAATAGTGTGTGATTGATGGTACCCAATTCGCTGCGCGCCACTACCAGCACCGGCAACCCCAGAGCAACCATCAGATCAATCATCAGGTGCCGGTCATCGAGCGGAACCATAACCCCACCAGCCCCTTCGACGATCAAGCGATCCTGCTTGGGCAGCGCAAAGCGGCTCATCTCGATCTGCACGCCCTCGCGTCGGGCCGCCTCGTGTGGCGATAGGGGAGCGCGCAAGCGATAGGTCTCCGGCAGGATGCGCTCGGTAGGCAGGCCAGTGACGCGCTGCACCCAATCGGCGTCCGCATCGGCTCCGCTTTGCACGGGCTTCCAATAGGAGGCCTCCAGCCCCACAGTCAGTAGTGCTGCGACATAGGACTTGCCGACGCCCGTATCCGTACCGGTGACGAACAAGCGCGTGGGAAGTTCAGTCGCCACAACTTCTCGCTTTCTCTACGGATAAATAATGAATAGCGCACGTGATCTCCACGCCGTTGGGGCAGTCGCGATCCCAGCCGCGCAAGAGCTGGCGCAGTTGCGCTGGGCCGAGGGCACTCAGCCGCGCCGACGTGTGTGCTCCCGTGCCCTTGAAGTGGCGCAAAAAGGCGCGCGCAGTTGGAAAGCGCAGTGCAATCACCTGCTCCCATTGGCGCACTGCGACCGATTCGGCGGCAAATACGCGGGCGACGGACGCTAAGTCGGGCAAGGCGTTGGCGCTGCAGGGGATGCCTTGGCGCGCACATTGGCGGTGCCATTCGGCGTACGAACCCGCCCCCGGATAGGAGCAGAGCAATCGCCCGCCGGGTTTGAGTGCGGCCAGTAGCTGCTGCAGACCTGCGCGCAAATCGGCGAACCAGTGGACCACAAAGCTGGCGCAGATCAAGGCGTAGCGTCCCTCGCTAGCTAGCTGTTCCCCGTCTAAGACCCGGTAGCAGATGTCTGAATGGGCGGCCTCGGCGACCATTTTTTGCCGACAATGTGCGACCATGGCTGGCGCAAGGTCGGTCAGTTCCAAGCGACGCCCGGGGAAGAGCGCGGCCAAGGGTTCGCTCAAAAAGCCCGTGCCGCAACCGATTTCGAGCACAGGGCCTTCTACTAGATCTTCGGCGCACTCGGCAGCGCACTTAGCCAAAGTAGCAGCCCCAGCGCGCTGCTCTTCGGCATGGCAGTCGTACGTCGAGGCACTGCGGGAGAAATTTTCCACGACGCGCGCTTTGAAACTCGCTTCCGTCATACCTACAAAACTAAGGATGCATCCCGCGCCAAGCCCGTTCAACTCGTTCCCAACACGCACGGGCATGCGTCAGGGGCAGCGCGTGGCCAGCCTCCGCGACGATGGCAAGCGCGCTGTTGGTCAGTAACTCGCGCAGTTCCTCGGCCCGCTCCACCGGCACCACGCGGTCGCGGCTGCCGTGCAAAATGATTACCTGTGCTGCGGTGGGCATCGCGCTTAGTTCCAGCACGCTCTCCTGCAGCAGTTGCAAATCGCGGCGCAAGCCGTCGGCATCAATAATCCCAGTCCAGCGACTATCTAGCGGCGCGTCACAACGGGCGTAAAAATCGGTCAACAGGGCCGCTGGCTCGCGCTCCAAACGCGCGAGCATCTGCTCTACGGTGCGGCGCGAGCGTCGGGCTTGGCGGGCGCACGCAGAGTGAAAGCTGCGAAAGCCGCTGATAACCACGATCAACTCCGCCGTCGCCCATAGCTGCGGCGACAACAGATGCAAGCCAAGGGAGTGCACCAGGACGATGCGCGGCCGAACTGAGACCGCCACGGCTGGGCCGAAGTACCCTCGGTCTGGACAGTGCAGCGCAAAGTTAGTGGGCAAGACATCGCGCCAGCGATCCCAGCACCAAGCGCCAAAGCCCCACCCGTGTTGGGCGACCACGTCAACGACGGCCATCGCGCCACTTCTGGAGCAATTCAATTAGCCTATCGAGGTCGCTCTGCTGGTGCAGGGCGCTGAGCGCCAAGCGAATCCGCGCCCGACCCGGCTCGACCGTGGGAGGACGAATGGCCACAGCTAGGACGCCCTTTTCTTCTAGATAGGCGTTCAGGGCCAGCGCTTCGTCCTCCGCACCCACCATCAGCGGTACGATCTGCGCGGTCGCCGCGCCCGTATCCCAGCCCTGTGCCCTAAGCGCGCCGCGCAAATAGTCGGCATAGCCGAGCAATGTTCGGCGCTCTGCATTCATTTGCGGCACCAACTCTAGCGCCGCATCCACTGCGCCCAAGACGGCGGGTGGCAGCGCGGTCGTATAGATAAACCCTGGGCAGCAGTTGACCAAGTACTCCCACAGCTTCTCGCCGCAAGCCACGTACGCCCCAAAAGACCCGAGCGCCTTGCCGAACGTGCCGATGCATACGTCCACAGCCTTGCCGCACGTCAGCCCCATCCCCCGCTCGCCTAGAACGCCCGTGGCGTGCGCTTCGTCAATGACCAGCAGCGCGTCGAATTCCCCGGCCAACTCGACGAGCGCGTCGATGTCGCTGACGTCGCCGTCCATGCTAAACACTGATTCGGTGACAATCACCCGGCGCGAGTGCTCCGCTCCCGAGCTTTCCACCAGCAGGGTGCGCAGATGATCCAAGTCGCCATGTCGGTAGCGCCGCATCCGACAGCGTCCTAGGACCGCCCCTTGCACCAAGCTGTTGTGGCAGAGTCGGTCGAGCAGGATGAGCGCGCGTCGATCAACCAGCGTCGGCAGCAGCGAAACGTTAGCCTGATAGCCGGAATTGAGCACCAGTGCCCGCTCGGTCTGCTTGAGCCTAGCCAAGGTCTGCTCCACTTGGGCAAAGCCCGGCTGGGAACCACAAATCAAGCGCGAGGCCGTAGCACCGGCCCCGTAGCGCTCGACAAACTCAATGGCCCGCGCCTGTAACAGCGGGTGCGCCGCCAAGCCGAGATAGTCGTTGGAACTAAAATTGACCAACTCGCGGCCTTGGGCGCGAACGCGCGCGCCGCCGCACGGCTCCCAGGTCCGCAACGACCGCATCTGCCCGGCCTGTTGCCGCCGCGCCAATTCAGCGTGAATAAAATCGAATTTCGCCCGCATAAAGGTGAAGCTGTGCCAAATGGTCCGCCCAGGCAAGGCAAGCCACCTACAGGCTTGCCGCATAAGGTGCGCCGCTCTATACTATCGCTTGGAAACTTGCCCCTCCGCTGCCATGGCGACGACGACCAATAAAATCACCGTTTCTTCGCTCCAGTCCAAAAAGGAGCGCGGCCAAAAGATCTGCATGTTGACGGCCTACGACTACCCCACGGCCGCGCTGCAAGACGAAGCCGGCCTCGACGTGATCTTGGTCGGCGACTCCGTGGGCACCAACGTCTTGGGTTATCGAGGCCCGCAGCAGGTGACCATGGACGACATCCTCCACCACCTGCGGGCCGTGCGACGGGCCGTGCGCCGAGCCTTTCTCCTCGCCGACCTGCCCTTCATGTCCTTTCAGCCGTCGGTCGAGACCGCGGTCAAAAACGCCGGGCGCTTGGTGCAGGAGGGCGGAGCCGAAGGCGTCAAATTGGAAGGCGGCCTGCCGGTTTTACCCCAGCTAAAAGCCATCGTTGACGCCGGCATCCCGGTCGTCGGCCACCTCGGGTTTACCCCGCAGTCCCAAGCCCGCGAATTCTATCTGTTCAGCGACCGCCGTGGCACCGTACCCAAGTTTCACGGCAAGGGGCCGAAGGGGGCCAAAGCCCTCGTCGAGCAAGCCCTGCGCTTGGAGGACGCTGGCGTGTTTGCCTTAGTCCTCGAACTAGTCACCGAAGAAGCGGCCCGAGCCGTCACCGAGCGGCTCAAAATTCCAGTCATCGGCATCGGCGCTGGCCGCTATTGCGATGGCCAAGTGCTGATCGTCCACGACCTCGTCGGCCTCAACGAAGAAGACCTAATCCTGACCAAAGCCTACGGCCAAACGCACCAAGATTGGCTCGAAATGTTCAAAACGTACTGTCGAGAAGTCACCGAAGGCCGCTTCCCCACGGCTGAAAACACAGCGCACATGGCCCCTGAAAAACGCGCTCAACTAGACCAACTGCTCAACGATAATGGTAAGAATCGCTAATTCTTCGAGAGGAAAATATCCCATGCGCTTATTCTACGCCGCTGCCCTGATTTTGTGGACTACTGCTCCCGCCCTAGCCCAAGAAGCCGACCAAAATTGGATTCAGGCGGCCATCGCCAACTTGGACGCCGCGTTTGGCTCCATCGTCTCGGCGATGGCTGGTGTTCTCTTCGCCGACCTAGGGACGAAAATTCCCCTTATCATCTGGGTGCTCGTCCTAGGCGGCATCTACTATTCGTTCTATTTTGGCTGGATCTCCCTGCGCGGCTTCCGCCACTCCATCGACGTCATCCGCGGTCGCTACGACGACCCCAACGACCCAGGCGAGATCTCCCATTTCCAAGCTCTCACCAGTGCCCTGTCAGCTACCATCGGCCTCGGTAACATCGCCGGCGTCGCCATTGCCGTCAGCTTGGGCGGGCCGGGTGCGGTCTTCTGGATGCTCCTGACCGCCTTATTCGGCATGTCCTCCAAGCTGGCTTCCTGCACCCTAGCCGTCATGTACCGCAAAATTCACCCCGACGGCCGCATCTCCGGCGGGCCGATGTACTACCTAGAGCACGGGCTTGCCAATAAAGGACTCAAGTCGTTGGGCCGCGTCTTCGCCATTTTGTTCGCCATTTTCACCATTGGTGGCTCCCTCGGCGGTGGCAATATGTTCCAAGTCAACCAGACGGTCGAGATCCTCACCACTGTATCCCCGGCTATAGGGGAATACAACTGGGTCTTAGGCCTCCTCTTCGCCTCGTTGATCTCCTTGGTCATCATCGGTGGCATCAAGCGGATCGGCCGCGTCACCTCGCGGATTGTGCCCTTCATGTGCCTGCTCTACGTGGCCGCCTCTCTCGTCATCATTCTGTCACACATCGGCGATGTGCCCGCCATGATCGCGACCATTTTCCGCGAAGCCTTCTCGCCACAGGCCCTGTACGGCGGCTTTTTAGGCGTCCTAGTCGTCGGCATCAAGCGGGCAGCCTTTTCCAATGAGGCCGGTCTCGGCTCTGCAGCTTTTGCCCATGCCGCGGCCCGCACCAACGAGCCAGCACGCGAAGGCATGGTCGCGATGATTGGCCCCTTCATAGACACGATCGTGATTTGCTTGATGACCGCTTTGGTCTGCATGATTACCGGGGTGTACACCGATCCTCAGTTCCAAGCGAGTGAAGGCTTTATCGTCGGGGCCAAAATGACTTCGGCGGCCTTTGATTCGTTCCTGCCCGGTGCCCGCTACGTCCTCGCCATTGGTGTCATGCTCTTTGCTTACTCAACCATGATTTCGTGGTCGTACTACGGGGAGCGAGCGTGGGAATATCTATTCGGCAGTCGCTTCAACATAATTTTCCGGGTCATTTTCGTCGTCTTCGTCGTCTTCGGCTCGGTCGTCACGCTCAAAAACGTGCTCGACTTTACCGATATGCTCATCTTGAGCATGGCCTTCCCCAACATCATCGGCGGCGTCATCCTCAGCCCGCAGATCAAGGCGTGCCTGCAAGACTACTGGGGCCGGCTGAAAAGCGGCGAGATGAAGCGCTACAAGTAGGGTTCAGGGGGCGTCTCCGCCTTCCAACCAGTCTCGGTCTGCGGCCAAGTAAATTTCCTCGACCTCCAAGTC
>VXZF01000577.1:0-4756 GCA_009845645.1 Gemmatimonadota bacterium
CGCGAAATGGCGCATCCCCGCCATGTTCTGGAAGTGCCCGGCCATCCACAGCAACACGACCGTGCGCTTGGGCGGCCGCTCGGCGAACCCCCGGGCCAGTTCCAACAGCGCCGCCGCACTCGCCGCCTGCTCGGCCCCCGGCGCTAACGCGGGCACCGGCGACACCGCGTCGTAATGAGCGGCGAGAAAAACGACCTCCTCCCCCAGCGTCGCATCGCGCCCAGGGATCACGGCCACCAAATTCTCCGCCGTCACCTCTCGCCACGTCATCCGCCCCCGCAAGCGCACCTGCGCCCGCGACTCTTCCAACTCCCGCAACCGTTCCGCCACGTCTTTGCGCGCATAGAGCCTCGGCAAGTCGGCCGGCACGTCGAGAAACTTCTGTTCAGCCTCCTTGCGATGCGCCACGGCCGATTCCAAGAATACCACGGCCGCAGCCCCCAAATGAAACGCATCCACCCAAGCTATGCCCGAGACATAGTCGAGCAGGACGATCCGCCCGGCCACCGGCTGCCCTTCGAGTCGGCTGCCATCCCCGCCATACACCAACTGCCCCTCAATCCCCTCGGTCGGCAGAGTCGGCGTCCGCACCAAATTCGGCCAGACGCCAAATAATTCGAGCCGCTCGCCAGCGCATTCAAGCCAGAACCCCTCGTCGATCGGTACCAACACCGGAAACTCGTGCCGGTAGATCTCTGCTATTCCCAAACTCTCTAACTCGGCGACCAGCCATTCGCGGGCTACCGCAGCCCCCGGATAGCCCGTCATCCGCGACGCGGGTACAGAGAGCGTCTCCACCGTGCGCCGCAGACGCGCCTCCCGCTCGGACTCAGCGGCAAGCACCGGGCTTGTGAGAAGCACTAAAAAAAGGAACGCCCCCAGGCATAACACCCGGAGGCTTACTTTGAGGATTCCATCAGGCATCGTCTATTTATACAGCCACTCTTGCTTGACGCTCAAAGGCAAAATTTGGGATGTTTGCGTTCCCCCAGCGTACTCAATCATCCTAAGCGCCGACAAAGCCTCTCATATTGGCAAAATCCGCACCCGAATCTTACTCTCGTCCACGACGACCAAGGATCCAGAAGCTAGATCAGTATCGTGCTGTTTGAGAGCAGCGATTACTATGCTTTCCAGATGATCCGGTAATACATCTTCAGTTCGAACCTGAAGTACACTTGGACCAGTTGAATGGGACAAAGCCAGCATGGTGCCGAAATCTAGGTCGTGGGTAAATACGATATATTCGTGCTTCACCGCCCAATCCATAATCGCCCGGTCGCTATCCCGCGGATCGCCTACTGTGGACCAATGGACTGCCGACCATCCGTGGCGCTTCAGCACCGGCACCCAATCGGGCGACAAATTCATGTCGATCAAAAGTTTCACATTTATAGGGTGTCCAAGGCAACTTCTCGTTCTTCAACTCGCCATGCGGCATAGGCCAGAGCCTGATCTATATCTTCCAGCTCAAGGTATGGGTACGCTTTCAGAATCTCCTCGGGCGACCGACCGGCTGCCAAGAGTCCCACAACGGTTCCAACCGTCACTCGTAGCCCGCGAATACATGCCTTGCCGCCCATGACAGCAGGGTCGAGAGTAATCCGTGTTAATTTTTTCATTCTCTAGATCCTTTCATAAGGCACCCACTAATAAACCTAATTGGGTCTGCACGGCAACCTATCTATAAGGCGACTCTGACAAAATCCTGCGGCGCATCGCCGCCGCTATATCCCCACGTCCTCACCCCCAGAGCTTGGGCAACTGCTCCCGCAGCGTGACAAAAGAGAAATAGCCAAAGAAGGCGCAGGCCCAAATCAAGGCCACAAAGCGCACCGGATGCATGGCCAGCGCCCCTTTGAGCACGCGGTTGTTCTGCCACAAGAGCAATACCGAATACAGCAGCATGACTCCCGCATTGAGTGAAGCGCTCAAGACCAGCAACTGCACCGGCTTGTTGTAATCCGAAAGCATAATCAGCACGCCGAAGAGGATCTGCGCCCACAGCAAGAGAAAGTAGAGCCGGTTCCGCGTCCACTTGGCGTGTTCGCGCAGCCAATTGGTCTTGATAATGTCGGTGGAAATGCGCGCGCATGCGTCCAACAGCCCCAGCTCGGTCGTCATCAGAATGGCAATGCCCATCCAGTTGAACAGATGCTTAAAAAAGCCACCGTGCTCCTGTGCGATAAAGTCGCCCTCAGTCCCGACAAACCCCAACCCCTGTTCCAATCCAGGTGCCTGTCGCGTAGTGGCGTAGGCAATAAGCGATAGCAGCATCAGCGACAAGACCGAGAGCAGGTAGAAGGTGATCAAGTGCTCGCGGTTGGCCGCCTGCCACCAGCCGCGCCAGTGCCGCATGTTCTCCGGCGTCTGCTCAAAGTGGTAGCCAATATCGCCCACGGCCTCTTCCCGCCCGGTCAGCGGGCTGGTCAGCCGTCCCACGTACGCGCCCATGGCATAGCCTTTGTCGCGGACGAAATCGCTCTGCGCCAAGTTCATCGTCCCGCCAGCACCCGCAAAGGCCAAGGCACCCAAAAAGAGCGGCAACTCCATTTCCTCTGGAATATAGCCGATATTGACAATGCCCTTGCACATGTCCCATACGTGAATTGGCTCTACTACTAAAAAGAAAATGACCAACAGCAGAATCAGCACCGCGGCGATCAGCACCGTCTGGATGCGCTCCACCGTGCGGTACACCACCGGCCCCAAACTCAGCGCCAACCCGACCACCAACAGGCTCGCGATTGAATAGCCAATCCGCGTACTCTCGTCGCCGCCAAACTCCCAAGTCAGAATGGTCGCCGCCCCCGACGCCCAGCCCGGCCACATCCACGGAACCACGTTGCACACCAGAAAAACCCCGGCCCAGCCCGACCATTGGCGGCAAAATCCAGTGACCGCGGTCTCGCCAGTAGCCAAGGTCCAGCGCTCGATTTCCATGTTGATGAAGTACTGGGTCAGCACCCCCACCATGCAGGCCCAGAACACCACGAAGCCGAACTTGTACGTTATGTAGGGCCAGAGCACGAACTCCCCGCTGCCCAGCGAAAGCCCCAACAGCAGGATGCTCGGCCCGACCAGCTTGCGCCAGTGGGGCGGCTCGGGTAGGTCGCGGTACTGCCCTGCCGGCAGCCGATCGCAGGGGATCACCTCATGCGGCACGGGATTAGTTGTCATATCGTCCTCCATGCGGCCATCGCAAGAAAAAAGCCTCCAAAGCCCAGAGGCCCCGGAGGCTTATTTCTCAGCAAATCGCAGCGCAGCCTCAGAAGCGGAACTGCAAGGAAAACTGATGCACACTGTCGAGAATGCCAAACGAGGTGAAGGCATAATCGACCGTGGCCATGCTCAATTCGAGACCCAGCCCAGCCGTCAGGCCCTCCTCGCTGCGGCCAGCCGGGACGACCGCGCCGCTGACCTCATCGACTTTCTCGTCCTCTACGCCCTGATAGTTGTACTTATAGCCGGAGCGGAGACTGAGCATGTCGAAAAGCTCCACCTCAGCCGCCGCGTACACGAGCTGCTCGGCGTCTTGCGGCTTGGTGGCATCGGCGAGCAGGGTCACCTTCATGCCGCTGTCTGGGTCGTCGAGGATGGCAGCAGCCGCGCCAATGCTGAATATCAGCGGCAGCGGCGCACCGATGTCGTAGAAAGTCAGATCGCTGCCCAGATTGTTGATCCGCGCACCGATGGTGTACGTGGGATTGATGCGGTAGAGCGCGCCGAAATCAGCCGCATACGCGGTGGCGCTGACGCCGTCGATGGTCTGGTTCACAATCTTGCCGGTCGCTCCTAAGCTGAGTCGGTCGGTGATGTTGCGCGCCCACGTCGCGCCCACGGCCAAATCTCGGTAGCTATAGGTATCCGAGGTCTCGGTGTCGTTGGGATCGAACGTTCCCGCATCGAGCACGAACTGCGGCACCACGTCGCGGTCGGCGGCAATGTCGCTCAACCCGAGCGTCACCACGCCAATACCCAAGGTGCCCATGTCGCCCATATCGCGCGCGAACCCAATAGCGTCGTGCGACAAATCCGCAATCCACGAGTTGTGCGACAGTAGCACTTGGCTTTCGCCGCCGCTCAGAGACACACCGGCTGGGTTCCAGAATAGCTGGTGGACGTCGCCGGCCACGGTCGTATAGGCCGAACCGAGCGCGACCGGTCTGGCTCCCACACCAACCTTGAGAAACGCGGCACCAGTCAGACCAGACTTGCGCACATCGGCGACCCCGGGTTGCGCCAACGAGAGGACCAACCCTAGCACTGCAATGAGTTTTAACACTTTCATTTTCAAGTCTCCCCTGTTCGGTTCAGCGCAGAATGGCAAAGTGCCCGGTCTGCGTCCCGCCCGGGTACTCGGCCACGTAGATGTACAGTCCGCTGGCTACCTCAATGCCGTCCTTGGAAAACATGTCCCAAAACAGCGTGCCGTCGAACGGGTTGGTACTGTCGAAGTGGAGCACGTCTATAACCTGCCCAGCCACGTCGAAGATGGTGATCTTGGTGCCGGTCGGCAGGTTGATGAAGAGCATCTTGTGCTCGGTGCCCGTATCGTGTAGCGCACCCTTTTTGTAGGGATTGGGCACCACGCGGATGGAGAACTCGGGGTTGTTTACGAGTTCGTTGGCGTCGGCCAGCGGTGCTTTGAGAATAAATGGCGCGCCAATATCCTTTTGCCCCTCCAAGCTGCCGGGGAAGAACGAACTAGCGGTCGCGTAGTGGTACGTGCCCTTCCACAACCCATCGCGGCCGT
>VXZF01000577.1:4856-9875 GCA_009845645.1 Gemmatimonadota bacterium
AACGAACTAGCGGTCGCGTAGTGGTACGTGCCCTTCCACAACCCATCGCGGCCGTTGAAGTTGTGCCGATGCGTCTCCAGCGAGCTGAAGGGCTGACCATTGATCTCGCCCGACTCGTTGTCGTACGCCGCGACATAGTAGTAATAAGTAAAACCAAAGGTCACCAAGTCACTGTTATCGGCAAACTTGTATTTGAACACGTCGCTGTCCGGCCCGTCGTTGAGGTAGTTGCCTAACTCGCTGCTAGGAACGTGGGCAATCAGCCGATAAGGGCCCCACGCCGCTGGCTCCTGAGGTCTGTAGCCTCCTGAGCTGATGTTGGGGTTGTTGTCGGCACCAAAGGCAGCCAGTTGCGCGTCCGTGGGATTGACCTCGGTCTGTTCGTGGTAGCGGTCAATGAGGCGCAGGCCGACGTCGAGCGAATTGACCCGTGGGAACAGCGTCGAGCGATAGACCTTGTAGCCAGCAAAGTCAGATGCCGCTTCGGCGCTATCGTCCCACTTGACATCGACTTTGACATCCGTGTTGGGCGCGACTTCGATGTGGGGCGTCGGCGGCGGCGAGGGCACTTCGAAGTTGTTGTCATAGACCCATTGCGCCGTGCTGCGCGCAGCGCGTGCCCCCTGCAAGCGGAATCCCGCGTAATCTATGAGCACCAAGTTGATGGTCTCGCCCACCTCCAAGGAGAACGGACCGATGCCCACCTGCAACATGCCGTCGAAGCCGTGGCCAATCGAGTAGCCCTGCGTCCACGCCCAATCGGGCTGGTCGTCCGCTGAACGGCTCGGATCGACCTCCCAGTTTTGGATGAAGGTGTTGTTGTACTTCATGTCGCCCAATGGCTGGCCGCGCTCGCCTTCTGGCCGCACGGCATTGATGAACGACAGCGGATCGCCGGGGACGATGTCCGCGTAATCGGGATCAAACCAGTTGGGGTCGGGCACCAAGCTGCTCTCGTTCTGGATGGCCGCGCCTTTGTCCCAAAGACGGCTACCGATCTGATCGCCGTCGAAAAAGGTGGCCATCGCATAGATGTGATTCTCGCGCGGATTGCGAAAGCCACCGTCGTCCTTGAGTACCGAGGTGAACCAACCGCGCTCGGCATCCACGCCAACCGGATGGCTGTCGTAGATGGTGCGCTTGTCCTCCGCGCTGGCGCTGCTGCCGCTTTCTGGCAACGCGCCCTGTTTGGCGGCGATCCACTGCATTCCATTGTAGATGTCGTAGTAGTATCTGCGTCGATTCATGGTATTGCCCAACAGGCGCGCACCGTCGGCAGCCCAGCCGGTTGACGAACCAAACACTGGGTGTGGCTCGCCGAGCGTACTCGGCGACGGACCGGAGAATATCACCGGCACATCCCAAGGCGCACCGTCAGCGTCGGGCGTGGCGTCGTAGCCCGAGGTTGGTCCGGTAAACCACCCCGAAGCACCGCGCCGGCCATGAACGGCGTTGCTCATCGAATTGATCGGCTCGTTTTGCAGATGCAGCGTGAGCGCGTGGATGCGGTTATCGGTCTTTTCGGCCGTGCCGTCGCCATCGGCGTCGAGCACGCCGGTGTTGGTCAATTCCAACTCGATGACAATGAAGTCGTTGAGGTTGGCGTGATTGGCGGCAAACTGCCGCATCCGCCAGCGCACATCAACGCCGAGGTTGGTCGGCATCGCGCCTTCGTAGCGCATTTCATTGCGATCTTCATCAACCCAGTAGGCACCCGGACTGGTAAAGTTGCGCGCCGCATCGCCAGCCCCGGCCAAATTGCTGGTGTAGAAGCCGTGCAAGTACTGCTTGGCCCGGGGCGCATTGCTGTCCGTGGTGATATTGATCTCTTCGGGGCTGTATTCCGACATCTGCAAATCCTGGCCCCAAGGCAGGTGCAGATTTTCGCCGCCCGGATAGGTTTGGGTCGGCGTCGTCCACTGGCGATCCCAGTTGCCGACGCGGAAGAGAGTAAAGCGGGCGGTCGGATCGTCATCGGTTTCGCGATACCAAGAACCGGCGTTGCTGGGGAAGAAGGAATCCCACAGATCGCCAGCCGTGAACACGCCGCCCTCTTGCGCGGCAATCGTCCCGGCCGTGGCGACCACCAACACAGTCGCCAGCCGAGACGCAACTTTCATGCGTTTAATCATCTTACTATTCCTCCTAGAAATCCACGGTGACGCCGATATTGGCCATGCGCGGGATGTCGTAAATCGCCTGACTCTGGCCAGTGAAGGCCCGGTTGAGGTTGCCCGTCGGGTCTCCATCTTCCTCCCACTTGGTGGTAGAGGCGATGTTGCGATTGTCCCACGTCAGGATATTCTCGCGATCAAAGAGATTGCGCACCTCAAAGAAGGCCCCTAGCGACAAGCCGCCCAACGCAAGGCCGCGATGGAGCCGCAGGTCCGTGCGCACATTCCACGGGGCCTGCCGGGTCTCGCGCGCACGCGGATCTTCCGTGGTGGCTGTCACATTGTAGTTGAAGCCGCTATCAGCCGTCGAGATCAAGGTCAACCCAACCTCTGCTGGCAACTCGGCCAACAGTGTAACGGCGATGCGGTGGGCACGGTCATAGCCGGTGACCAGCGGATTGCCACCGCCATTGACATTGGCCTCGTACGTGTTGAACCGCTCCTTGTTGGCCAGCGCCGTGTCCAAGGCTTCGTCATCGGCTGGGGCGTTGACCGAAAACGATCTTTTGTCCGGGAAAGGCGTCGAGTTATTGCCATTGCGCGATGCCTTGATATAGCTGTACGCGTAGTTGACGCGGCCATTGATCTTGCTCTGCGACCGGCGCTCCACTCCAAACTCAATGCCGCGGCTGTCGGCGTACCCGCCGCTAGTATTGATACTGTAGTTGGCAAAGCCAGCGTCGGCCGGACTGATGGTAAAGCCGAGTCGCCCGTAGTTTTCGATGTCGCGGTAATAGGCCGTGACGTCGAACAAGTACTCGGGCGCGAAGCTGTACTGCAAGCCCATCTCGTACGCAGTGGCCGTCGTCGGGTCTGCCTCGACATCGGGCACGTTCGGCCAAGCTGGGTTGGTGAAGCTGTCGTAGTCCTCGTAGAGGTACGAAAACGACGGCGGCGAGTAGAACTTGCCCCACGAGTAGTGCATGGCAGCCTGCTCGCTGATCGGATGCGAAATCCCCAGCCGCGGCTGCAAGTACCAGCGCGTTTCAACCGCCCCACTGCGAATCGGGGTGCGGTAGGTGTGGGCCTGGCCGCTTTCATAGGTGTATTCGCCCTCTTCGGACGGGCGGAAAAAGTCGGCGAGTTGCTCGGCGTCCGCGTTGAAGCTGTCGAGCCGCAAGCCGGCGTTTAGGATGATGCCCTCGTACTCGATTTTGTCCTGCACGTATAAGGCCAACTCGCTCGGGCTGCGCTCGTATTCGGAAATCTCGTACGGCAGGTTGGAATAGCCCACCGTAATCTGCGTCCGCTGCATGAGCTTCGAGACCGTGTGGCTGCGGAACAGCAGGCCGGCCTTGAGCTGGTGGTGGTAGTTGTACTGATGGGTGATGTCGGCCTTGAGCTGCATCACGTCGCGGTTGAGCTCCTCAAAGTAGAAGCCCGCCTGCGCCAAGCGGTACTGATTGTCGCCAAAGGGCAGGTCGAAGTTGCGCGAATTGCCGGGGTTGGTGGTAAAAAAGGTAAAGTTACCGTCGGCATCGGCTCCAGAGCCGTCAACGCCTAGATACTTTTCCGACTCTTCGGCGCTGTCGATGAAGATAAAGTCGCCACTCTCGTTGGCCTCGACGATGCCGTCGGCGTTGTCGTCGGAATAGCCGAACTTGCTCATGCGCGTAACCTGCGAGAGCTTGATCTCGTAGAAGGTGTTGTTAGAAAGCGAGTGACTCATCCCCAGATAAGCCATCGTCCCCAACTTCTTGTTGCCCAAGGCCCCCTCGGGGAAATAGGCGTAGCGACCGCTGAAGTTGCGATTGACCCAACCTCCCAACTCACCGCCGTCGTCGATCATGACGTTGCCGGTCAGCTTGACATTCTGGCTGAGCCGATTCGTCAGCTTGAGCGAGTAGCGCTGCGAGCGGTTGAGCTGGTTGGGGAAGAGTCCCTCGTCGTTGAGATAGCGCGTGGTCAAGTAGAAATGGGTGCGCGGCAACAGTTTGCCCCCTAGCGAAAGTTCCATCTCCGTGGAGGGATTGTCGCCGTAGGTAACGTCCTCGGGGTCGAAAATGTAGTAATTCTCGGCCTTGGCCTTATCGGCCTCGTCTTCAGAGGCCAGCAAGTCGTCGCGCGACTGCAGGTAGCGGTCGAAATAGGTCGTCTCATCGACCGTGCCGTCGTCGGCCGGTTCGGGATTGACCAGCCCAGCATAGACATCCGGCCCGGCGTTCTTGTAGCCGCCAACGCCGCGACGAACAAACAGCCGCCCCTCTAACTCGTCGCCGCCTTCGCGCGTTACTACATTAACGATGCCAGCGCTAGCCGCGTCGTACTCGGCGTTGAAGGTACCGGCGATAATGTCCAGCGACTGCACGTTGCTGGCGTTGACGCCGACCGCAGTGAACTCGCCGTCCGAGGTGCGATTGACATCTACATAGGGATTCCAAGTGACCAGGCCTTCGCCGGCGCGGAAATACGTATCCGACACGTCGATCCCATCGACGAGCACTTTGGCCTCGGCCTTGCGCCCGCCGCGGATATAGCCGCGGAATACGCTCGGCGTCGTGTTAATCAGATCCTGCAAGTCGGCCACCGGCATGGTGTTGTTGAGCTCGGCGCGGCCGATCGTCGCCCGGCTAGTAGTCAGCGAGCGCTCGACCAGCGGTGCCTCGGCAACCACTGTTATCGTCTCGCCTTCAATAGCCTCAGTCTGAAGCTCGAAATCGACCGTCGTCGTCAGGTCCAAGCGGACCTCAATCTGAGTCTGGCGCACCGTTTGGTGCCCTATATAACTAGCTTCGACCGAGTACTCACCGGGTGGAATATTGAGCAGAAAATAACGGCCCATGTCGTCGGCTGTAGTGCCGACCCGCTCGCCACCTACTTCGGCGACCACATTGGCCCCGGGCAA
>VXZF01000463.1 GCA_009845645.1 Gemmatimonadota bacterium
CGACGGAGGGACTCCCGAAAACACGGCGGCCATGACCGAGTGGGTGCGGCGCTCGGCGGAGATGGTGCGCTCGCGGCCAGGCGAGCCGGGCGTGGTGGGCGCGCGGATCTTCCCCACGGAAAAGGGCAACCTCGAGCAGGGCCTCGACGTGAGGACGTGGCTCGGCGAAGGCCTGCTCGACTTCGTCGTGCCGGTCGCCTACATCTACACCGTTCTCGATCCCGACATGCCCTTCGACTGGGTGGTCGGGCCAGCCCACGACGCGGGTGCCTCGGTTTACGGATTCCTACAGCACTACACACAGGAACAAATCGTCGGTGCCAGCGGCAGGCGGTACCCCAGCTTGGAGCACTTCCGGGCCGCTGCGGCCAACTACTGGGAGAAGGGCGTCGACGGCCTGTACACTTGGATGATGGACTGGCCCCTCGGCGACGCGGAGCGCAACATCCTCACCGCGATCGGCTCGCCGCAGCTCGTCCGCGAGCGCGACAAGCGCTATGCTCTGGCCCGCAAGTACGACGGCGCGGCGCGGGTCGACTATCGCCACCACATCCCGCACGAGCTTTCCCCGCCCCTCCCCACTGCAGCCCACCAGATCCCCTTCACCATCGCCGACGACATCGCCGCGGCCGACAGCCACGTCAGCGGGACGACGCTGCGCATCTACCTGACCAACGTCGTATCCGCGGACCGGTTCAACATCGCCCTGAACGGACACTCGCTGGCCGGCGAGACGTGCCGCCGCGTCTGGAAGCAGGATGACGCCTATCCCTACACGAACCCGCGGAACCACTGGCTGGAATTCGATCTCGTCGACTGCGTGCCCTGCAAGGGCGAGAACCTTCTGGGGGTGTCGCTGGAGAGCCGACCGGACGGTCTGACCGGAAGCGTCACCATCCAAGAGGTCGAGGTGGAGGTGCGCTACAGCCCGTATCCGATGGGGCTAGGGGGTTCCACTCACGATTTGAGGTGACGCGTAAAGATCGGGCCTGGCCTCGTTGGCTGTGAAGCAACCAGACGATCGCGCTTGCTCGATTAAATCTCTCGAGACCTCGGTCACGATCATGCCTTCCACGGGCGCGTGTTCGTCGATGAACTGACCGTGCGGATCGATCGCGAAGGCGAGCCCTGGAAACCATGCGTTGCCACTCTTTCCCGCTTGGTTGGCGTAGAAAATGTAGAGCGCATTGTCCACGGCCCTTGCTGGCAGGACCTGGGCGGCCAACTGTCGATGTTCGGCGGCCTGTTCGGTCTGATCGCCGTCAGGGGTGACGTTGTCAGCGCAGCCGCTTGCACCCACGGCGAGGAGGAAAAAGTCCGCGCCCTGCTGTGCGGCGGTGCGGAAGATCTCCGGAAACCTCAGGTCGTAGCAGATCCCCACGCCGAAGGTCCAGCCTTGCGATGTCACGACGGGGAGCTGGCTCCCCGGTTCGAACCAGGCTCGCTCGGTTTCATTCGGGATGTGCAGTTTGGTGAAGGTCGCGAGGTACCCGCCGGGCCCGACGATGTAGGCGCTGTTGCGATAGCGTTCGCCCGCCGGCTCGATGGTACCGACGACAAGGGTCATGTCGAGTTCGCGGCAGAGCGACTCGAGGAACGGAACCGATTGCTCGGCCGCTGCTTCGGCGATCCGCATGGACTCCTCGGGGGGAATGTCCGACTTGTTCATCGAGCCCGTGATGCACTCTTCGGGAAAGAGCGCAAACGCAGCACCTTGCTCGCGAGCCTTGCTCGACCACTCGGCAATCCGGTCGAGGTTGGTCGTGGGGTCGCCCATCGCGCTGTGCATGGCGATTGATGCGACATATGTTTCACTACCCCTTATCATCCCGGTAATATATGGCACCGTGCTCAAGGCGGGAATGCTGGTTGATCAGAATGTTGACAGAGTTGGTCGTAATGAGATGGCGTATCTGTCTTGGTCAGGGCCCTCTCTCTTCCACGATTTGCAGTTCGGCAGTATCCACTTCACTGGCTCCGAAATATCCCAATGCATATCGCTGGGGATTGGTCAGATTCTCTATGTTGCCCCTAATCAACGACGCAGGCGTAGGGAAGAGGGGATCTTGCCCTGTTTCCTCGAAAAGCAGGAAGTAATATTCAAAGGCCTCTTTCGATAAGGAGAGCTGTCTCACGAGGACCAACTGATCCGATTTTACCGTGGCTTCTTGGTTGGGTTCGAAACCGATGACGTGCTCTCCGTCAAAAAACTCATCCGATCCGACAAAGTTGAGCGAATTGCCAGGATCGGGCTCTGCCTGCAGTACGTCGTCCGCGAATTGCTCCCACAAATAGTAATCTTCGCGACCCGGGACGTCTTGATAGTCGATCTTTACTCGAATGCCTCCGTCCTCGAACGAATTGGCCTTCTCAAACTGCTGGTAGATAGAGTCGATGGGCGCGACGGGAAGTAGTGTTTCGACTGCTCGATAGGATTCGCCCTCAAGGTCAATTTCAAGGGTGTAGGTCCTGCCAACTTCTGGCCGCATGTCCCTGTTTTCGTACATGCCGGCTTGGCGCGAGGACTCAGCGAAGAGGTAGGTGGTACCCTCATCGTCGTGTACGATCACCTCTGCTCCGCTGACCACAGGTGTGGCTTCATTGCTGAAATAGGGGGCTGTGGTAGACAATCTGATCGACTGCGCGACTGCGCGATCATCTTGGTGGCGCTCGATGCGACCTTCAACGACGAGTCGTTCCGGTCCTTCTTCTACATCGATATTGACGACTCTCTCACATCCCATGATCACGGGGACTGACAGCCAGACGGCGATTAGTATGTTTTTCATATTTAGAAGTTCCGGTTGTAGGTTATGCTGGGCAGGATTCCGAAAAGGGATGTTTGTACGGCTTCGGTGACAAGCTTGTCGTTCTCGTTTTGCCGCACGTAAACTGAGGCGGAGTTGCGTCGGTTGTACACGTTGTAGATGGTAAAGGCCCAACTGTTTTCATTGGCTGTCGTGTAGGTCAGTCCCAGATCCAAGCGGTGATAGGTTGGCAGGCGAGCCCCATGACGGGTCTCGTACTGGGGAACAATAAAATTGGCGAATTCGTAGCGGCTGGCCGGAAAGGTGGAGGGCGGACCTGTGGCAAGGACGAGATTCGTCGATAGCGACCAGCGGGGTTTGAGCGCGTATACCGTTGTTAGGGTCAGGTCGTGTGTCTTGTCGTTGCTAGCTGGATAGTACCTCCCGTTGTTGATGCCCGGATCGCCGTTACCTAGTCCAGGGACTTGTCGCTCGGTGCGCGACCACGTGTACCCCAACCAACCGGTTAATTGTCCGGTGCGCTTGCGCACCATCAGCTCCACGCCGTAGGAACGGCCCTCGCCCTTTAGTAGCTCGGTTTCCAGGTTGTTGTTGACGGTCAGGTCGGCTCCGGCGACGTAGTCGATCTGGTTGTTCATTTTCTTGTAGTAGGCTTCGATCGAGGCTTCGTACGTGTTGTCCTGGAGATTTCGGAAGTAGCCAGCGGCGATCTGGTTGGCTGTTTGCGGCTCAACAAAAGGTCCGCTGGGCCTCCAGATGTCCAATGGCTGGGACGCGGTAGTATTGGAGATGAGGTGGATATACTGCCGGATGCGATTATAGCTCACCTTGATCGAGCTGGCCTCTGTCAAGGACCATCGTGCCGACGCTCGGGGCTCCAGACCAGCAAAGCTCTGTATGTTTTCCCTCTCCCCAAACGAGATGACGCTATCGACCACGCCCGCTTCGTACCGGCTTAGGGTCTCGTTGTAAACGATGGGTTGATTATCGCGATAGGCGGGAAGGTCCTGGGCACCCTGACGTCTGAACGCTGAGAGACGCAACCCATATTGGAGGGAGATAAAGTCGGTGAGTTGATGGTCCAGGCTGAGGTACGCGCCTGGCTCTATGGCGTTTTGTTGATCCAGTTCCGTTGGCACAACAGAGGACGCTTTCCCAATGGGTTTGATGGTGCCGGGGGTAAAGTTGTAATGGATGGTACTCGCGCCGAAGTTGACCGCATTTCCTTCGCTCAGTGAGTAGGAGAAATCCGCTTTGAGCTTGTAGTTGGTTATGTGTGATAACCAATTGTGTTCCGCGCCTGCCGTGAATGTATCGCTATCGTAGCTGTACCTGCTGAACACTCCCGTGAAGTTCGCGAAGAGTCGCCGGCTGAAGAGGTTCCAGCGGATGGTGGCTGTGGTATTCCCCCACGCGTTGCCGAAGATGTCCGCTACTTTGAACGCGTCTCTGCCACGATAGCCCGAGATAAAAAGCCGGTTGTTGTCGTTGATATTGTAGTTGCCTTTGAAGTTGACGTCGTAGAAGTGGGCGGTGCTCTTGTCACTGCTAAACGCGTTGTAGAAGATGTCGCCGTATGAACGGCGAGCGGCGATCACGTAGGATCCGCGACCATTGGCGACCGGTCCTTCAAGGAGCAGCCGCCCCGAGAGGACGCCTATTCCCGCTTTGCCGCGGAACTCTTTGGCATTGCCCTCCTTTTGTCGCACGTCCAGCACTGAAGACAAGCGTCCGCCATATTGAGCTGGGCTACCGCCTTTGTAGATCTTGATATCTTTGGTGATGTCGGCGTTGAAAACTGAGAAGAAGCCGAAGAGATGAGCGGCGTTATAGACGATGGCTTCGTCAAGTAGGACGAGATTCTGATCTGCTGCGCCACCGCGCACGTTGAAGCCCGCAGCCCCTTCGCGTACGGTCGTCACTCCCGGCAACAGTTGAATTGTTTGTACCACGTCTGCTTCGCCCAATACAGCCGGCGTGCGCTGTACAGTCTGTATGTCCAACTCGGCTGCGCTCATTTCGATCGATTCGACATGCTCATCGGCTTGGTGTGCGCTCACAGCGATCTGCCCTAGTTCGATGACGGCTGCCCGCATTTCGATGTTGAGCACTTGATCCTGATGCGGATCTGTCGTGCGCACGATTGATTCGTAGCCGATGAAGCTAAAGCTGATTTCATGAGCTCCTGCTGGCAGTCGCAGCGAGTAATGCCCGTAGGCATTCGTGGTTGTACCCACCTGAAGGGTCGTTACAACGACGTTGACGCCCGGTAGGGCTTCGCCGTCGGCCGCATCTTTGATTTGGCCGCTAACGGTGAGTGTCTCCTGGGCTGGGCTGTTTGTGATTGTCGTGAGCAGCAGACAAGCTGTTAGGAGGGATTTGTGCATAGGTTCTTTACCTGGTTAATAGCTACGTGTATGTGCGTCAAGGCTTCTAGGTGACCATGTATTGCACAGTGCAGTGGTCATCTGACGAGCGGCACAACTAATACTACGATCCGGCTGTTAACTGAGGATTGCTGCTGTGTAACGAATTGTAATAAGATGTGAACGGTGTGAACGGTGCGGACGCACGAGTATTCGGGGACCGACAAAGAGGGGGTGTGGTCACGGATTCAGGGAAATGTGAGCAGGACGCATGTTCCTTTGTTCGGTTGGCTCGTAATATCGATCTGTCCTCCGTGTGCCTCCATGATTTTCTTGCATACGCTCATGCCCAAGCCATAGCCGCCAGTTTGTTTGGAACGAGATTTATCCACGCGGTAGAAGGGCTCGAAGATGTGGGGGAGATCGTCTTTTGGGATGCCTGATCCGTAGTCTTGCACCTTGATAAGGATCTTCCCTTGCTCCCGGGCACAGGTGACTTCGATGGGATCTTTCGCGTTGGAGTGTCTGGTGGCATTCGAGAGGAGATTGTTGAGGACCGTTGTTACTCTTGTTGGGTCGACGCTCACTATGAGGTCTTCAGGTGAGCATTGGAGGACGACGCCAGGTTTTTGGTCTTGGTAATTCTTGCACGTATCCATTAGGAGATCAAGGATATTGATCGGTTCGGGTTGGAGTCCTCCATAGGAGCTGTTTAGGCGCTCAGTTTCGAGGATTTCTGTCACCATTGCTTCCATATGCTTGATGTTTCTGTGGAGGGTTTGCTTGGTCTTGTCGTGCTTGAGAAACTCCAGAGCTACTAGCATGCGCGTTAGCGGTGAGCGTAACTCGTGACTCACGTCGAGCAGCAACTGGTCGCGTGCCTGGAGTGACTCACGGATTTGCTGGGTCATATGGTTGAACGAGAGTGCGAGCTGGCCAAGCTCGTCGACGCTATTGGTCTTGATCTCAAAGTCGAGGTTGCCTTCCCCAATTGCTCTTACGCCCTCATGTAGTGCTTTTATGGGTTTGAGTTGGTTGCGAAGTATGAGGTAGATGGAGAAGAAGGAGAATATGACGAGTCCAAGTGAGATGAAATCATAGAGTTCATCTTGAGGTAGATGGCCGGCTTTGAGGAGATTGAGCTGATAGTGGCCATGGTCTGATTGCAGATCTACGAATATGCCTTCGCTTTCGCTTTCCTCGCTGATCATGATCCTGACTCGATCATCCTCCTCATAGGGGATCATGGCCTCTCTCTTCTTCACCTGCATGTCGGGGTCACTTTGCCAAATGACGCCGTTGCTTTCATACCTGATGTCCACTTGTAGGCTGTCTGCTGTTTGTTGTAGTCGATGCGGATCGGGTTGTGGTCCAAGGTCGGCTACAATGCCTTGTGCGTGCCTCACCATGAGGCCTGATAGGGCCGGTAGAATGCTGCTTTGTAGTTCACGTTCTTCAAGCCAGAGGAGGAGGGTTGTCGTGATTGCGACGGCGAGGAAGAACAGTAGGAAGATCCTCAGAAAGAGCGACCGCTTGATATTGAAGAGTCTCATACTGCCTCTGTGGCGCCGAGGAACATGTATCCTGCACCGCGAATTGTTCGTATGTAGCGAGGGTTTTTCGGGTCATCTTTTAGCTTGTTGCGTATTCTGGATATGAGGACATCAACTGAGCGGTCGAAGGCCTCCCAGTCTACTCCTCGAATACTCTGCATGATATAGTCTCGACTGAGGACTCTTCCCTGGCTTTGGACGAGCAGAGCCAGCATTTCGAATTCTGTTGTTGTGAGATTCAAGGCGACGCCATCGAGTGTGGCGGTGTATTTCTCCAAGCTAATTTTGAGACTGCCGACGTGGAGAAGGTCTTTCTTGGCCGGCTTGTGCCCTCGTCTGAGGACTGCTTGTATTCTCGCGACCAGCTCTCTTGCTTCAAATGGCTTGGGTAGGTAGTCGTCTGCTCCGAGTTCGAGTCCGACGACACGATCTGTGATGTCCCCACGGGCCGTGAGCATAATAATGGGCAGCGTATTTGTTTCTCGGATGGTCTTGCACACCTTGAATCCATCCAATTCTGGTAACATGACATCAAGAATGACCAAGTCGAAGTCGCTTGTTCCAAGAAGCTCGAGACCCTTAGACGGGCTGTGCACAGCGGTTGTCTGGTAGCCGAAGTCTCCCAAGTAGGTCTCTAAGAGGTCGGTGAGTTCTTGGTCATCATCGATGATTAGTATTGAATCCATTATCATGAGTCCTATGAGTCCTTGCTTCTGTAAGGAGAAGAAAACCTTGTAGTGTAAATGGATTTTTTCTGCTTTGTAACAGATATGTAACCGTGGAGGGGTGTTACGGTAGGGTAGGGTTCGGTCCAGTCAGTTCGAAACAGGCTTGCAGAGCGCCCATGATCCACAGCAGATGACCGCTCGGTCCGTTCCGTTCAACACAGGTAGTCGACGCAGGTGGCGGCGTGGACCTTTAGCACCTGCCCGAACTCCGGCTCGCGGATCTGCTCGTCGGGAACGGCGATGTTCTCTAGGTCCGTGCCGTAGATCGCCGCAGGGATGCCCCGGCGCCACCAGAAGCGGGTATCCGTGGAGCCGTAGCTGACGTTGGCCTCGATCTCACGCCCCGTGATCCGTCGCGCGTTGGCGGCCACGGCCTGCACGATCTCCTCGTCGGGGGCCGAATAGGCCGACTCCAGACACACCACCCACTCCACGTCGATCTCCCCGCGGTCGAGGCCCGTGCCGGCCAGCACTTCCTCCACCTTCTCCTGCAGGTCCTGCGTGGACACGCCGACCGGCGTGCGCAGGTCGATCTCCATGCGGCAGGCCGTGGGGATCGTGTTGCTCTGTACGCCGCCCTGAATCACGCCCACGTTGACCGTGGTCGAGTCCGCCACCCATCCTTTGCCCGCCAGCCCGCCGTCGCGCACCTCTCGGTCCCGGCCCCGGGCGACGGCCGCGGCCACCTCGGGCGGGGTCTCGAGACGCCAGCCCTTCAGCGTCATCAGGGCCGCGGCCACAGTCATGGCCCGGGCGATGGCGTCGTCCTCCACGGGCACCGCCGCCAGGCCGCCGCGGTGGCGGGTCTCGACGACCAGCGTGTACTTGCCCTTGTGGCCGATCAGCACCTGATCCATCCTCGTGGGCTCGCTGTTCAGGCAGGCGTCGCCGCGGGTCATGGGCACGTGCTCCAGCAGCCAGTCCGAGCCCCAGAACCCACCTGTCTCTTCGTCGCCCACCAGGGTCAGCGTCAACTGCCCGCGGATCGGGACGTCGAGCTCGTGGAGCAGGACCAACGACAGCAGGGAGGCCACCGATCCGGCCTTCATGTCACCGACGCCGCGGCCGAGGATGCGGCCGTCCCGGCACTCACCGGAGTAGGGATCAAAGGACCAAGCCTCCGGGTCGCCGGCCGGGAACTGGTCCAGGTGGCCGTTGAGGACGAGGTTGCGGCCGGCCTGGCGGCCCTCCATCCAGGAGACCAGGCTCTGCACCGTCGGCTGCGGCTCGTACACGTCGGCCGGCAGCCCCTTTGACTTCAGGTAGCGGGCTAGGTAGTCGACACAGGCGCTGGTGTCGCCGGGCGGGTTGTCGGTGGGGATGGCGACGACGTCCCGCAGCACGCCTTTGAACTCCGGCAGTCTGCGGTCGACCTCGGCGAACAGGCGTTGCTTCAGGTCTTCGGTGGTCATGCAAGCCTCTACGGTGGTGTCTGGGTAACGAGACGGATAGAAATTATAAAGGGCCTTTGAGGGGAACTGGTCAAGCGGTGGGCCGTCTTGCCCCCTCCCTACTTGTTCGCAGTCGCTGCCCTGATTTATTTTTTCAGAGCCAGAAGGCGGTGACGCGCTCTCGTAATGGATAGGAGTATGCAGTGAAGTTGAAAATTGCCCCCGTCAGCCGGGATATAGAACGCAATTGCAAATACGTCGTGCGCCAGATGAAATACGCCAGTGAGCAAGGCGCTCATCTGGCGCATTTTTCCGAGACCTGTCTGGGGGGATACGTCGGGGTCGATCTCCCTTCCTTTGACCACTACGACTGGGACCTGCTGCGCCAGTGCACGGAGACGGTCGCGGACTTGTCCCGCAAGTTGAAGCTGTGGGTCATTCTTGGCTCCAACCATCGCCTCACGGGCAGGCACAAGCCGCACAACAGCCTCTACGTCATCAATGATCGCGGCTCTGTCGTGGACCGCTACGACAAGATGTTCTGTACCGGGAGGGCAGGATCAACGCCGGGTGATCTGGATTTCTATAGCCCGGGGTCGCGCTTGGTTACATTCGAAGTAAGGGGAATTAAATGCGGCCTGCAGATATGTCACGACTTTCGCTACCAGGAGTTGTACAGAGAATATAAAAAGCGCGGCGTAGAACTCGTCTTTCACTCCTATCACAATGGGGGCATGACCCTGAGCAAGAGGGAGCAATACAGGGACATTTGGGGGATCATGGTTGCAGCGACCATGCAAACCTATGCGGCCAACAACTATATGTGGATCAGCGTCAACAACACTACGAGACGCGAAAGCAGCGGTTCCAGCTTTGTCGTCCGGCCCGACGGCCTGATCGACGGCCGATTGCCACTGCATAGGACCGGGGTCTTAGTATCGACCATCGACCCCAGAAAGAAATTTTACGATGCGTCGGAGGCGTGGCGCGGACGGGCCATGAAAGGGGTTTACCACAGTGGAACCCTAGTGCGCGACAGGCGCTCGGCGGACCGAACCAGCTTTT
>VXZF01000093.1 GCA_009845645.1 Gemmatimonadota bacterium
GCGGCGACGAATTCGATCGGATCTATCCCGGCTTTGTCGCCCGCAGCGCCGATCCAGAGCGGGTGACGAGTTGGGAAGAGTGGCGGGATCGCCCCCGCGGGTGAGCCTTCCTCTACACTCTCATCACCAGAAGGGATATCACCATGTTCGTCGTCCGTGTATTAGCATCAATCGTCTTCGTCTTCTTCCCCCTCTCTGCTACAGCCCAGATGACCCTTTCTCCCGACGATTTACGCCTATCCTTGGGCATGAGTTGGGAACAAGAAATCGCCACAGTACTTAGCAGCCTGGAGGACTCTGGCTTCGACATCGGCTCTGCCGGTGCCGATCAGTCCTCGGATCTCACCGGCTCCATCTCCAACAGTATGCTTGCCTTTGTCCGCAGTTCGGTCATCCCGCTGGAGCAGACCCCCGACGCCGCTAGCTTCTCCGACGCCGATTACGCCGTCTATAACATTGCTACTGTGCCCAATGGCACGGGTGGAACAGACGAGATTGAGACGTATCACTATTTCCAGCGTAGTCCTGTGGGCGATGTCCTCATCGGTGCCGAAGGACCGGCCGGCCAAGTAGCCTTCCCGCTTGTCGATATGGGAACTCCTTGGCCGCTAGAATTTGGCAAAAGCTGGGCCGTTGAAAACTTCTCTTTGGACCAGACCATACCACCCGGGGTGACAAGCTCTGGACTGTACGACTATCAATACGCGGTTGATGCTTGGGGCGAGATTCGGCTACCGGCGGGCACCTTCGATTGCCTGCGCGTCCACCAGACTGGCACCGGCGTCATTACCTTCACGGGCAACGATCAACTCGCGTCTCTGGGTGAAATGACAGCCGAGATAGACGCCTATGGTTGGTACGCCCGTGGGATTGGGGCCGTCGCCATGGTGGTAGAGACGAAGCAGACTTTCGCCAGCGGCAACATCCCGCCGACTACGGCCACCCAAATCGCTCGCCTCACCGAAATATCTATCCCGGCCACCGCGATAGCTGTCGAGAGTTGGGGAGCACTCAAGCAGAAGTTTGCCGAATAGACTGATTTACTATTTCCACTTTGTTTGCACGTGTGGATAAGCGCGCAGCCGTTGGTCGGCACTGATCAGCACCAGGCTGTTCACTCGCGCTGTGGCGACGATCATTTGGTCGGCTGGGTCTTTGTGGAAGGGTGCAGGCAAATGCGCCGATTCGAGGGCTATATCCACCGAAAGGGGGAGAAGCTCTATAAACGGGGCTTGGGTGGCGTGCGCTACCCACTGGCGCACAGGCATAGATAAATGCAAAAGTCCCTTGGACGCTTTTTTTGCCACTTCCCAAGGGCTGATCGCCGCTAACCCAAAGGGCAGGTGATCCGACTCCAGCAGCATCGCCCTTATTGGGTCGGGCAATTTTTCCGGTGCCTCTAAAGCCCAGATCCACGCATTGGTGTCGAGCAAGTACTTCACTGGCAGGCTTCCCAATCATCCTCGCCAAGAGGCTCATCCCAACCGGGCTGGTACGCGACCGTACCTCGGAGCGAGCCGAAGAAGGATTGGGGGTCGGGTTTAGTCTCTGGTTCAGGGGGGACGATGCGCGCTACGACCTTGCCGCGATTGGTCAACTCCACGGTTTGGTATTTGGTGCCGACTTCACGGACGACTTGGGTGCATTTAGCTTTGAACTCGCTGATGGGCATCTGCATGGTCTCAACTCCTGACTATATAGTCATTTTATATGACCATATTAAACCATACGCCCCTTCTTGTCAATGAAACTGTACTTAGTCAGAAGAGTGGATTCAGCCCCGCTATATCACAGCCGGCCGCGGCCCGCCCGTCGCCCAATCCAACAGCTCGACGGTGTGGACGACCGGCACCTCGGCGCGGGCGGCGATTTGTTCCATGCAGCCGATGTTGCCCGCCGCCACGATCTGCGGCGCAACGCTGGCGATGTGCTCTACTTTGCGCGCTTGTAGCTGTTGCGCCAAGTCGGGGCGCAGCATGTTGTACGTGCCCGCGCTGCCGCAGCAGATATGACCCTCGGGTACCTCGACGACCTCAAAGCCCGCGGCCTGCAGCAGTTGCCTCGGTGGATCGGTGACGTGCTGGCCGTGTTGGAGCGAACAGGCGTCGTGATACGCCACCTTCAGAACTGGCGCGTGGTTGGCCTCGCCCAACCCCAATTGCGCCACCACCTCAGAAACGTCCCGCACCCGCTCCACCACCGCCTTGGCCTTGTCGGCCCACTGCGGATCGTGGCGGAAGATGTGGTCGTATTCTTTGATGGCCGTGCCGCACCCCGAGGTGTTGAGTACGATCGCGTCCAAGCCCGCTTCCAGTTCGCGATGCCAAATCTCAATAGTGTGCTGCATTAGCTTGAGGCTGCGCTTGCGCTCGCCCATGTGGAAAGTCAGCGCGCCGCAACAGCCCATATCCGGCGGAATGACCACCTCGGCCCCCAACCGAGTCAGCAGCCGCACGGTCGCGTCGTTGATCTGCGGCCCCAACACCTGTTGGACGCATCCGGTGAGCAGGGCTACGCGCAGCCGACGCGTGCCCTCGGCTGGCACGACTCCGGGCCGGGCTACAGCAGCCGGTCGCGGCAATCGCTTGGGTGCCATAGCTAACAGGGGCCGCATGACGCGAGGCATCAGGAAGGAGAACGCGCGGCCCACGCCAGACATTTTGAGCGCCAAGCGCGTGCGGCCGGGGTAGGGCAGCATCCGCGTCAGCAGGGCGCGCAGCAGGCGGTCCATCAATGGCCGCTTGACGAGCTGGTCTAGCCGTGGTCGGGCCGTCTCCAAGAGGAGCGAATAATCCACGCCGCTCGGGCAGGTGGTCTCGCACGCGAGGCAGCCGAGGCAGTTGTCGATGTGCTCTACCGTTTGGCGGGTCGGGGGGACGTCCTCTTCGAGGATGTTTTTGATGAGGTAAATGCGCCCGCGCGGCCCTTCGAGTTCGTTGCCGGTGAGCAGGTAGGTGGGGCAGGTGGCATTGCAAAAGCCGCAGTGGACGCAGGCGCGCAAGACCTTTTCGGAGGCTTCGACTTCTGGGTCTTGGAGCAGATGGGGGGGAATTGCCGTCCGCATAGGTCAACTCAGTTCGTCCCGCAGCCAGCGCGCCAGGGCCTTGTCGGGCGCGCTGATTTCCGCGAGCGATGTGTAGTAGTAGGCTTCCCAACCGTCTTCTGGCAGGCCGGTGAACAGCATCAGGTTCAGGGGGTAGTTCTCGGAATCCGTGCAGCGGCGGAAGTCGTCGCGGAATAGAAAGGTAGGCTTGCTGAGGGCAATGGCCGCCCCCAACTCGACCATCACCCCTTCGTCCGGCGGCGTCCCGTTGACAATGGCGAAGATCGCGTCGGCCTCGACCACGTCGCGCAAGTCAGCTTGGCCGACTTGGTAGGCCCAGCCCGGCGCGGAAAAATCGACTTGGTTGTTGCGGGCAAAAGGCTCCCAGACCTCAACTCCCAATGCCTCTAAGGTAGAGACGAACTGGGGCAGAAGCCGCTCCTTCCATTGGGCCGAGAATCCATACGGGCTGGCGAGATAGAGAGTCTTTTTCATTCTGCGCTCCGGCGTTGTGCATTATACGCCCTATATTCTGTCTATATTCAGTACAACGCAAATACTCAGTACATGCAAAACGAGGCGTCACTTCATGGAAAAGCCGTTCTGCATCCTCCGCGAGAACGTCCCACTCGCTCCGCTCACCACCATGGGCCTCGGCGGTCCTGCGCGCTACTTGGCCGAGTGTACCTCCCTAGACGAGATGCGCGCCTGCTTGACGTGGGCGGCAGCTGAGGGCCTACCCGTGCAAGTGCTCGGCGGCGGCAGCAACGTGCTCTTTGCCGATGCGGGATACAGTGGTTTGGTGCTCAAAGTGGGACTCAGCGGCGTGGTGTTTGATGGCGAGACTGTCCAGGTAGCGGCTGGCGAGGATTGGGATGAATTTGTGCAGTGCTGCGTGGAGCGCGGCTTGGCTGGCGTGGAGTGTCTGTCGGGTATCCCCGGGTCGGTGGGGGCGACGCCCATCCAAAACGTGGGCGCGTATGGCCAAGAAGTAAAAGACACCATTGTGGAAGTGCGGGCGCTCGACCGGCAGACTTTGGAGGAAATCGCGTTTGCCCCCGCTGAATGCGGCTTTGCCTACCGCCAGAGCCGCTTTAAGGGAGCCGACCGCGACCGCTTCATTGTGACCTCGGTGACGTATCGCTTGGATGATAGTGGCCAGCCGCAAATCCGCTATCCAGAGCTGCGCCGGCAGGTGGATGACGACCGACCGACCTTGACTACTGTGCGCGACGCTGTGCTGGCGCTCCGCCGCAGCAAGTCCATGGTCATCGACCCGCAAGATCCCAACTCCCACTCCGTCGGCTCCTTCTTCTTGAATCCAGTCATTGACGCGGAGGCCTTTGCAGCATTAAAGGATCGCTACCCCAATGTCCCGAGCTTTCCCGATTCGGCTGGCGTCAAGGTGCCGGCCGCTTGGCTCGTCGAGCAGGCGGGATTTCACAAGGGGCTGCGAAGGGGCGACGTTGGCATCTCAGAGCGACACGCGTTGGCCTTAGTCAATCGCGGTGGGACGACTCGCGAAGTCCTCGCTTTGGCGGGTGAGATTCGGGAGGGGGTGGAGCAGACCTTTGGGATTCGGTTGGAGCGAGAGCCGGTGTTGGTGGAGGAGGGGGAGGGATGAGCGAGGCTGCTGCTCGGCATAAAATCGACCAGTTGCTCGAAAACGCTGGGTGGCGGTTCTTCGACGACGACAATGGACCGGCCAATATCCGCTTGGAGGCGCACGTCGCTCTCAAGCACGACGACCTCGACAGCTTAGGAGATAATTTTGAGCGTTCCGGTCGAGGATTTGTCGATTTCCTACTCATCGACGACCGAGGATTCCCGTTGGTCGTGTTGGAAGCCAAGTCCGAGGACAAAAATCCACTGGTCGGCAAGGAGCAGGCCCGACGCTACGCCCGCTCGCTGAACTGCCGCTTCGTCATCCTCTCCAACGGCAATCTGCACTACTTCTGGGATCTAGAGCGCGGCAATCCGCATATCATTACGGCGTTCCCATCGCCGGACTCGGTGAAGGGGTACAAACAGGTCGCGCCCAATCCGCAGCGCCTGATTGATGAACGGGTTTGCGACGACTACATAGTCCTCACGCAGCGGCCCAACTATGCAGCGGAGGCCGGGTGGCGCAACGAGGCCGAGCAGTCTCTCGTCGCTGCCAACCGGGAGTTGGTTAAGCGGATGGAGAGGAGGATTCGGGTGGCGATTGGGCGAGTGTGGGGCGAGGCCGATAGATAAGACAACTCTTTACACGGAGCTATTGTGATGCCTATAGATAAGAATACCCTTGAGCAGCTACTTCATGAGGAGGAGGGTTCTGCTCTGGATTTTAAGCGTGATCAGTACCCATTTGAAGGTGTGGATGATAAAGATAAAAGTGAGTTGCTCAAGGACATCCTCGCGTTTGCTAATGCTTGGCGCAGGACAACTGCATACATACTGATCGGAGTGGATGAAGTCAAGGGCGGACGCAGTAAGATCGTTGGAGTAGGAAAGCACTTGGACGATGCCAAATTACATCAGTTTGTGAATTCGAAAACCCAACAACCTATCGAGTTCTCATACCAGCCATTTCTTACTGAAAATGTGGAAATTGGCGTGATTGAGATACCGATACAGGAGCGTCCTTTCTATTTAAAAAAGAAATTTGGTAAGCTTGACGACAATGTTGTCTATAAAAGGGACGGCAGCTCGACTGCTATTGCTACACCAGACGAGATTGCGAAAATGGGTGCCAAGCAGGATTCTGGCGGCACACCTCAACTCGTTCTTGAATGGGCGGATATAGAAAAACGTGTCATTTTTCCTTCACCTCATACCGTAAAATCCTTATTTCTCAATCCACAACTCCCTGATAACACATTTGATATATCTCACCCTTTGTATGGATCACTTATTGATAACCTCCATGATAATGGAAACTACTCTCAGGAGATTATTTTATATGCTTGGCAGATGGCCTTTCTCAAATCTTTCGGCCTACGGCTGTTTAATGACAGTGGAGCAGTCGGGAAAAGGGTTCGCTTCGTCGGCTCAGTGATCAAAGACAGCGCAGTTATCGTCCTAGATTGTACTGATCAACCAACGCGTCCATATCGCAACCGTATGTTTGGAATAACAGAATCTATAGCCCCAATTTCACAACAACTTCGGAGCAATCCCGATCCCTGCGTACGAGAGCTTGATGACAAGTGGGAAATTACTATCGACTTCGGCGATGTTCGCCCTCGCGAAAAAATCTGGACGACCAGCTCGCTGTTCATCGGGTCAAGAAACGGAATCACAAGACTGGAGGGCGAGCTACAGGGCGACAACATATCGGAGCCGATTCCGTGCGTACTCGAAATTAGCTTTGAGGTGGAGCAAAGGCCAATGGAGAGGTCTGACGTCGACCCGTACTTGGATAATCAGTAAGAAGTCACGATGACCAGACAGTGGATAGCAATTATCGAACGCGAGGGCGATGGCTATATTGCCCTCTGTCCTGAGTTGGACATCGCTAGTCAGGGTGCAACCGTGGCCGAGGCGCGGAAAAATTTGAATGAGGCATTGGAGTTGTTTTCTGAGACGGCTTCAGCCACCGAGATTGAGCATCGGCAGCACGAAGGGATGTAATCGGAATACTTGCGAATCACGGATTTACCGAGGCTCGGTGCAGGGTAATGTAATCATACAGGAGATAATGCTATGGTAACGGTTACTTTTGAACTACCAGAAGATGTGCTTTCGTCGGTGCGAAAAGATCCCGACCATTTCACCCAAGAGTTGCGTTTGGCTGCCGCTGTGAAATGGTACGAGATGGGGCTAGTCTCCCAAAGCCGAGCAGCCGAAATTTCGGGTCTATCCCGCAGTGAATTCATCTCAGCACTAGGCCGATTCGAGGTCTCTATATTCCAGTACAATATGGACGAAATAGCGGAGGAAGTGAACCGTGAGTGAAGGTTGGAAACCTTAAACGACAGGTACATTCGCTCGCCACTTATCGGCGACGCATGAGAAGGAGAGGCAGATGAATAACCGTAAAGAGACCATTATGAGGTACAAAATTGCCCTTCACCAATCTGACGAAGGCTATAGTGTGTCGATCCCCGGCTTTCCAGGTGTTGGTCTGAGGGAAGAATAGAAGAAGAGGCTCTCGTCAATATCGAAGCCGCCATTCGAGAGTATCTCAGCGTCGTAGAAGACCTTTTGGAGGATGCCGAAGTCCGAGAAATCGAACTGGCTGTACAAACATGCCCAAGATTCCGGGTGTCAACCATCTTGATGCGGTGCGAGACTCAGTGACTCTATTCGGCTTCGTCTAACAGGTGCCTAAAGGCTTCTAGGCTCAGCACCTGTATGGCCGCTCTGTGCAACTGCTTGAGGCGCTGCATATCGTCAATGGCCCCAATGCGGGTGGCCAACGGATCCGACGCGGACAGTCCAAAGCGAATCTCCAGCACGTCGAGCAAATCTTCAACGGCGCGTTCTCGGCCTCCTTGCTCGATACCTTGCTTGATACCTTGCTCGATGCCTTGCTCGATGCCCTTTTCTGTAAAATACTGCACTACCGACGATTCGTACATGGTCGCCTCCGAGATGATGGTCGTAATCGTTTCTAATCTATACACTAAACCGCTCAGAATGGCAAGATCAGCCAGGTAATTGGCCTTGAGGGTCTCGTCCATCGGGACCTCTTGCGCCCGGTGGATACACTGGCGCAACCATGCCTCGGTATCCATCCCCGCCGGTCGCTGCATCAACGGCGCAAACGGCAGCAAGCCCATAAGGCCGCGGTCTAGGATAAGCTGACCTTCTAGTTCACTCAGCCGAATCACCTTATATTGCACCAAAACGCGGTAGCCATGTCGCTCTTGGAGATAGTGTCCCGGATCGGTGCGGCCGGCGTCGGGACGCAAATAGATGACGTTGGAATAGATCGGTAGGCCGTGCTGCTCAATGCCGCGTCCTATATAGCCGGCCATGCGATGCGGCATGGGTGGACTACTATCGGTGGTTTGAAATTCGTGATGGACCAACGCCTCCTCGTCGTTGATGCGTACGCGGATGAGGCTGTCGGTGCGGTGGGTCTCGACGGTGGGTTGCTCGGTGTCGATGACGTCGAGTACTTCGACGTCGTCTTGGTGGAGGGCGAAGCGGGCGAAGTCGTGGGGGTAGGTGTGGATGAGATGTTTGGCGATGGTATCGAATTCGGCCATGAGCCATGCCTTGGGTTGCGGGTGGAGTGGTACCCGCAACCCAAGGCAAGAATCGTGCCACGGCGGCGGCTCAGAGGAAAAGAGGGGGTATGAGGCGTTGAAGTGTAGCGGAAAGGATACAGGAATGGGAAGTTGGGGACAAAAGCTGCGTAGGGTCAGGTCGTAAAATGATGGCTGAAACCGAACTGTCGCCGCTCACCCAGCGGCTGATCGATATTTCACGACTTCTCCCTTATTCAACAAAATAGTTGTCAACTAAATTGTTGAATAAATCGCAAAATCTGTTTAAAAGCAGCTTCCTACCAATAACTCAGCGCGTCCGCAAAAATCCCCGCTAGTTCCTCGGCGTCAGCTTCCCGCGGCGAGAGCTTGGTCACTCGGTGTTGCGGTAGCGTGCCTTCGACCAGCGCTGGGATGTGCTGGCTTCCGTAGCCGAGGGCGCTGAGGCCGTTGGGTGCGCCGAGTTGGCGCATCAGCGAGACGATGCGGTCGGCTAAGATCGCGCCCGCGTCCTCGTCTTTCGCCCCGTTGCAATCGGCCCCCAAGACCTCGGCTGCCCGCAGATGCCGCTGGGGGCAAGTTGGAGCGGTAAAGCGGAAGACTGCAGGCGAGTTGACGATCACGGCAAACCCGTGTGGTACCAGCGGGTAATCGATGGCGTATCCCTCGGGCACATAGCTTTCTACCATGCCAGCCACTGGATAGGACATGCCGTGCGGCAAGTGGACGCCGGCGTTGCCAAAGCCAATGCCAGCAAGGGCTGCGGCCAAGCACATGGCGCTGCGGGCCTCGTCGTCGCTGGGGTCGGCCACGGCGCGGGGCAAAAATTGTTCCACCAACTGCAAAGCCTCCAATGCCCACAAGTCGCTGATGGGATTCGAGCCTTGATAGGCCGGGCGCAGTTGGGGCCGGTCGGGTCGGGGCCGCTGATCGAACGGCAGGGCGGTGTACGACTCCAAGGCGTGTGAGAGCACGTCGAGGCCGGTTGAAGCGGCTACCTGCGGCGGCATGGAGCGCGTGTTGTCTGGATCGACGATGCCCAAGGTCGGGCGCATGTAGCGGTGGGCCATGCCGGTCTTGGCCTTCATCTCGACGAAATCGAAAATCGCCACGCCCGTGGTCTCGCTGCCGGTGCCAGCGGTGGTGGGAACGGCGATCAGCGGCTTGAGCGGGCCGGGCACTGGCTCCCCTCGGCCAATGGGCGCGTTGACGTAGGTGAGGAAATCGGCTGGGTACGTGGTGTACACGTTGGCGGCTTTGGCCGTGTCCATCACCGACCCTCCGCCGATGGCGACGAACCCGTCAAACCCTTGTTGGGCGAACTCAATCGCCGCCTTGAACGAGGCGTCGGTCGGCTCGACGCGCACTTGGTCGAACAGCGCGTACTCGACGCCCGCCTCCGCAATGGCCGCCAAGGCCGTCTGCACTGGCGCTTGCTCGCGCAAATTTGGGTCGGTCAAAACCATGACCCGTTGCAGCCCCCGATCCTTGAGATCCATCCCGATCTCCTTGGTGGTGCCCGGGCCGAAGCGGATGTTGGAGGTGGCGATTTCGTAGGC
>VXZF01000119.1 GCA_009845645.1 Gemmatimonadota bacterium
TGGATATATTAGTAGAATCTCGTAACTTACTGGAAGACAATGGGCTACAGATAGAAATCGTCAGTGCCGGTGGCACGGGTTCGTACGAACTCAGTGCCCTCCACGACGGGGTCACTGAACTCCAAGCTGGCGGCGGCGTGTTCATGGACGTCATGTATCGCCGGAAATGTCACGTCGAAGCGCTCACCCCCGCCCTAACGGTACTCACCTCGATCACCAGCCGCGCGGCTGACCGAGTCGTCGTCGATGCTGGCTTTAAGACGCTGTCGTCCGGCCACCAGCCGCCGGAGGTGTTGGGCCGGGACGATCTGCGCTTGCGCGGCCTGTCTGCCGAACACGGGATCTTCGACATCGTAGAAGGTCAGGCCGGCCCGGCTTTGGGTGAGCGGATCGAATTGCTTGTCGGTTATTCCGATTCGACGACCTTTTTGCACAATTACTTTGTCGCCGTCCGCAAGGGGCGCGTGGAGAAAATATGGGACATCTCGGCGCGGGGCCTCTTGCGCTGACGCCGAGTAATAGCAACGGAGAAAACAGATGACTAAAGCCGAAATCGCCCAGCAGCTAGCCCGGAGTACTGGCCTTTCCCAAGTGGACACCGCGGCCGTTATCGAGGGGTTCATCGAAGCCATAGCCCAAGCATTGGAAAAGGGAGACCACGTCGAAATCCGTGGCTTTGGTACCTTCAAGGTCGTGGAGCGTGCACCGCGCACCGGCCGCAACCCCAAAGCCGGCGCGACCATCGCAATCCCCAAGCGCAAGACCCCGACTTTCAAACCCTCCAACGCCGTAAAGAACAGAATCGTCTAGCGCTAACATGAACCTGCTGTTGATTTCGGTCGATAGCCTGCGCTTGGACTTTGCCCCCGGGATCAGTGCGGCTGTACGCACGCCCCGATTTTCCGCTTTGACGCGCGATTTTCACCTCTGTCAGCACTGCTTTTCGGTTTCTTCGGCAACTCGTCCGGTCCACACCTCGATTTTTACCGGGCTATACCCGTTTGAACACGGCATCGAAGGCCAGCATTCCCCCGCTATGCGGCAGGGCGCGGCCGACCTTTTCGACCTCTGCCGTCGAGCTGGCTATGCGGTCGGCGCGTTCTCAGAGGCCCCAGACATTTTCACCGGACTAAGCTACGCTGACTATATAGCTCCCTTGCCAGACGACGAGCAACTCACCGGCTGGCTGCAACGCCGCGAGCCGACCGTTCTCTTTATTCACTACTGGAGCGTTCATCCTCCTTACGGTGCTGCAGACGGGCTAGCCTTTGGGGAAGTAGGCCGGTTGCTGACGGCTGGGCGTATTGACTTAGTACAGACGCGCTATCGCGCAGCCATTGAACAGCTCTTCGAGCGACTCATCGCCCGGCTGTTGGCCGCCTTAGACCTAAGCGCATGGGCTGTTTTCATCATCAGCGACCACGGCCAGAGCTGGCGGGACGACGAACCCTATCACGGCCAGACCTTGTGCAACGACGTGCTGCGGGTGCCTCTATACTACCGACTTCCCTCGCAGGAACCCGTCGGACGCACCCTCATTTCGCTGGTGGATCTCTTCCCGACTTTTTTATCACTGTTGCAGTTGGATTATCCCTATCGCGGCTTTGCCTGCGACATCCGCACCTCTTCTTCACCTGAGTATTGCTTAGCCGAGATTGACCCTGGCCCGGCCGCGCAATACGGACGCCAGTGGTCTCTTTTTGATGCCAGCGCCAAATTCACCTGCGATCAATCGACCCAGCGCGAGACCATGGTCGAAACGTTTAGCGAGCAGCCGCTCCCAGCGCTCGATACTCGCCCATACCACCAAGCGTACGCAGCGCTCAGAGCAGCTTCCAGATATGTACAAGCAGAGTTTACCCCAGCCGCTGATCGCGCGATATTGGAGCAGCGGCTGCGCGCCTTGGGTTATCTCGATTGATCTGAGGGAACGAATCCGGGTTTTAGGGCCTGATAGTCCGCCCCCAAATGGGCAAAAATGTCGGCCCACCGGTGCGGGTAGGATGGATGGCTGTTATTGGGCAAGAAGCCTAACTTGATATAGCAGCGCAGAGCCGGAATGCGGAAATCGTCGGTCAACAAGTATATGGGCCTAGCGCCTAGCGCCTTGGCTTGGGCCACCGCCGCTGCTACGATGAATTTGCCTAGGCCTCGCCCCTGAAAGTCTGGGTGTACTGCAACCCAACCTATTTCCCAACACGGCCGCAGTTCACGGGTGCGGTCGTTGCAACCTGTACAGGCGACGATCTGCCCCTCGCACTCGACGAAGAGTTGGACTCGAGTTCCTGCCAAGACGTCCTCTAGCCGCTGTCGATCCCAATGACCCAGCTCCCCGTTGGCCTGCAATAGAGCCAGCCAGCCCTCCTCGTCACCCGGCTGGTACGTCCGCAGTCGGCAGCCCTCTATCTCCGGCAAGTCCGGAGCCACCTCTCGCCCGTACCAGAGGATGAGTTGGGGCAAGGAACTCAAGTGCGGCCTTCCTGACGCCGGAAGAGGGACGACTTAAACTGCTCGGGGCGATGGGATTGGAGAACGACGATTTCGCACTGGGGGAAGGCTTCGGCCAAACCCGCTGGCCTCCTTTGGTCGTAACCGAGGGCGATAATATGGGGCGCGATCTCGCTGACGATGCGCAAAAAGTTACACCCTTCGTGGCCGAGACGGACTTCGGTGACTTCGGGCAGTTTCGCCAGCGCAGCTTTGCGCTCATCTTGGGATTGGTCGGGATAGTGCCCCTTGATGCGTCGGACGTTCTCGTCGCGGGCGACCACGACGAACAGTTCGTCGCCCAACGCAGCCGCCTGCGCGATGAAGGAGCGGTGGCCTGGGTGCAGATAATCAAAAGTGCCGCAGCACAGTACGCGAGTTTTACTCATCAGCGCGCTGATCTATCCAATACTCGACACCGCGATCCTTGGCAAAAATGCGGCCAAAGCGGTCAGCGTCGGCGCGGTTGGCGAAATAGCCGATCCGCACCCGCACGCCAGCATCGCTCTGCAGGCTATAGGCCGGATAGCCCTCGTCCTTCAATTCGCGCACCTTCTGATCGGCGCGTTTCGCGTCCTGAAAGACGCCGACTTGAACGGTGAATTGGCCATCGGGATCAAAAAATACGGGGCTAGCGTCGCCGGTATCCTCGGTATCGCCGGTATCGCTAGCACCACTGGCGTCTCTGGTATCGCTAACATCGCTGGCACCGGCCGGGGTGGACACAGAGTCAGCCGGCGTTAAAATGACTATTTCGCTGCGGCCCGAGGGTTCGGATTCAGGGACCGGTTCGTCCTCTCGGACATCGCCGTCGGCGCATCCCCCGATCCAGAGGACTGTCCAAGAGAGCATCCATAGCCGATTGGGATTCGCCGCGCTCAATGTATGGCCTTGAGCGCGGCAAAGTGAATGCGGAGCGTTTCTTCGATATCCCCTTCCCCATGGACGAGCGAGGGGAACATGCATTCGTATTGGGAGGGAGCCAGATAGAGGCCCCGCTCTAGGCAAGCCCAGAAATAGCGCTTAAAGCGCGTCAGATCGACTGTTTCGACGCTGGCAAAATCCACCACCGGTTGCGACGTAAAAAACATGCAGAGCATGGCACCGACTCGGTTTAGGGCGTAGTTCAAGCCTAATTTTTGCAGGTTGTCGGCCATGCCGGCCGCCAAGTCGGCGCAGCGGCTCTCCAGCGTTTCATAGACTCCGGGTTCAGACAGCATGGTCAGTTGTTCCAAACCTGCGGCCATGGCGAGCGGGTTGCCCGATAAGGTGCCGGCCTGCGAGACCTTTATGCCCAGCGGAGATACGTTTTCCATGATCTCCCGCTTGCCACCGTATGCAGCAGCTGGCAAGCCACCCCCGACGATCTTGCCCAAGCACGTCAGGTCGGGCATCACCTCATAGCGCTCTTGCGCCCCACCTGGGCCGACGCGGAACCCGGTAATGACCTCGTCAAAAATGAGGACGATCCCCTCTTCGTCGGCTATTTGGCGCAGCGCGGGGAGAAAACCCTCGCGCGGAGGCACGGTTCCCATGTTGCCGGCCACCGGCTCGACGATGATGGCGGCAATCTGCCCGCTATTCTCCCGTGCAGCCGCGCTCACGGCAGCCGCGTCGTTATACGGCAGCGTCAAGGTCGAATCAACCACGCTTTGTGGCACGCCTGGGCTGGTGGGAACCCCCAAGGTCAGGGCCGAAGACCCAGCCTCGCTCAAGAAGCTGTCTCCATGCCCGTGCCAGCAGCCTTCGAATTTGGCGATTTTGTCCCTGCCGGTATGGCCGCGGGCCAAGCGCACCGCCGCCATCGTCGCCTCGGTTCCCGAACTGACCATCCGCACCATTTCGATGGAGGGCACCATCTCTACAATGCGCTTGGCCAGCGCGATTTCCAGCTCCGTCGGGGCACCAAAACTGGTCCCCTTTGCACAGGCTTGCTGCACAGCTTTTACGACGCGGGGATGGGCATGACCGAAAATGAGTGGCCCCCAAGAGCACACGTAGTCGATGTATTCGCGGCCATCGATATCAAAAATCCGCGAACCAGCCCCCCGGTCTATAAATCGAGGGCCACCACCCACCGCGCCAAAAGCCCGGGCCGGACTGTTCACGCCTCCGGGAATGACCTGCTGTGCTTGGGCAAAGGCTGCTGCGGATCTAGGTGCCGACATGAGTCCATCTCAGAAGCTGTTGACTTGAAAGAAGCGCATTTAATCCAATGAATATCTGACCAACTCGACCGATGCGCAATAATGGCAAATCCCTATCCCGTTCTCTATCGGATCAGGGCTAGCTCCACTGATCTACTTGTAAGAGTTCAGCATCTTTCTCTGCCAAACGTTCCAGGACGACCAGCCGATACGCCCGCCCACGCTCGTGCATCTCCAAGTCGGCCAAGACTTCCAGAGGATAGTCCTCGGCTTCCAAAAGGGCGATGAAGTGATCAAAATCAGCGACTTGAACCACGGCAATTCCACCGGCGCGCAACACCCGCGCCAATTCGGCCAACTCAGCGGCAGGGTTTTCTCCGGCCAAGCTGAACGCGTAATCGAGGTGCTCGCCCACAAAAGGCAGATGATCCAGCGCGGCGATTAGGTGAGCTGGGATACCTACTAGCAGGCGCGGCACAAATGCCTCTTGTAGTGCGGCCAATTCGCACGGGTCGCGGCGCGCCCACAAGACGCATGCCCCCGGCTGCATGGCCACCAAGCGGGCCAAGCAATACGCCACGGCCGCATTCGGCTCTATGCCCTCCCCTAGCCGCAATCCCAACAGGGCACGCCGTCCGGTCAGTTGCAAGTGAAGGCGCAGCAGGTGCGGCCCTTTGCCTGGACGCAATCCGTGCTTATCGCGCAAAACCGCCGCCACGGCTGCGGTTAGCTCGGCCGCATTGAATCGGTACCGGCCCCGCAACGTCGCGCTCAGGGCAAAGGCGTGGGTATCAATCGCCGAGGACTGGACCTGAGCGAGGCTTTTGGCCGGAGTCAGATCGCAGCGGGCGATGCGTTTGCAGATGTATTCGAGGCCCGGTCGCCCCACCGTAACGCCGTGCATCTGAACGAGTAAACCGGAACACTGCATGGCCGAGCGCAACTGTAGCAGCCGTCCCGGGCTACGCTTGTACGTGAAGAAAATTTGGCCCACGCGCCCGCCCGGTTCGACATTGACCTGCTGCACCTCGGGCGCGTACTCGCGCAACTCGTCGAGTGCCACCGCCTCCAACCCGCTCGGCACCGCGATCCAATAGCGATAGATCTTGTCGGCCATTACTCCGCGCGTCCGCTCGGCACGATCTGCATCGCGCTCTGGTGCGCTGGCGACAAACAGCTCTCCAATACCTCGAGGATATCGCCGACCCCAATCTGCTCGTGTACGTCAAAATAGACGCTGGGATCAGCCCCGCTGGCCGCGGCCGAACAAAGCATATCGGCTACGTCCTCGGCTTGCTCCCACGCGCGCAGCAGCAAGCCGTAGGCTTTGCGCTTGGCGCGGCCCAAATCCGCGGTCACAACGCGCTCGTCGAGACTGGCCAATGCGGCACCTATTTCCTCGCACAATCGCTCGCTCTGCTGGGTATATCCGCCCACCGTACAAAAGCAGAACGTCGGCTCGGCATAGACCTCGGCTCCAAAGGCTTCGCCGTCAATCAGGCCATCTTCGTAGTGCGCGGCAAAAAAATCGCTCGCTGGCCCCAAGGCAATATCCAAGGCCAGCTCTAAGGCCAATTCCCGCAAGAGCAAATCGCGGTCCGACCGGCCCGCCTTGTCATCGCCGAAAAACAGCAAGGTATAGGGACGACTGACCGGCAGGGCTAAGGCCCTGAGCGGATGCGGAGTGGGCAATACCACGGGGCGTTCCACTCGGTCCCATGTGGAGCGCGACCGACTGTACTTCAGCAAAGTGGATTCGACAGCCGCGTAAGTAGCCTCTACGTCGAAATCCCCGCACAAGTACAGCCCCATGTATTCGGGCCGATAAAACACCTCGTGGCAACGAGTTAGCGTGCCCTCGTCAATCTGCTCGATGCTCTCCCGCGTGCCAGCCATGTCCCAAGCCAAGAGGCCATTCTGATACAGTCCCTCAAGGCCGCGCAAAAACCCGACCCACTCCGGGTCGTCGCAGCTTATCTGTAGCTCGTGGTCAATGATTTCGCGCTCTTGAGCGACACCGTCTGGCAGGACGTGCAGGTCCAACGCGAGTTCAAAGAGCAACGCTAAATGGTCGGCAAAATGCTCAATGCACGTCAGAGAAAAGATGGTTGAAGTAAAACTGGTACTGGCGTTTACGTCACCGCCAAGGCGGCTGATTTGCTCGGTGATGTCGCCATAAAATTTTGCAAAAAGGCGGTGTTCGAGAAAGTGCGCGGTGCCAGCCGGCGTGGTCTGTATCTGCCCGGAGCGGGATCGCAAATGCAGATCAACCGAACCGTAGTCTATGTACAGCACGGCCGCTTTTTGCCGACTGCCCGGCCGAGGTACTGCCCATACATCGAGGCCGCCCAAGCAGCTGCGGTACACCCCTTCCCCCAATAGCGCATCCGCGATCACGTTCTCACGTCCCGTGCAATAAAAAGGCCGTGTCCGCTACAATGCCACCGGCCACGCGAGTTAGATCCTCGACGCCGACTTGCTCGATGCGCTTCCATAGCGTTTCCGGGGACTGGCTGCCCCCTATCAGTCCCTCCCGCAATTGATAGCGAAAAAAGCCCTCGCGGTCTTCGGCCAACCCCAACAGTCGAGCCCTCAGCAAGCGCCGGGCTGCTTCGATTTCGCGGTACTCAAAGGCCCCTGCGCGCAGCGTTTGGAGCTCCTGTTCCACCTTATCCCGGACCTTGGGATATGTGGCGGCCTCAATGCCCGCGACTACAAAGAGCAGTCCGCTCAATGCCTCGATATGCGATGCGATGTAGTAGCACAAGCCTTCTTCTTCGCGGAGGTGCTTGAACAGCCGCGATGGACCATCGCCACCCAGCATTAGGTTCAGGAGTGCCAAAGCCGGATAGTCGTCTGTACCGTCCGCGCCATAAGCAACTTGCGTGCGATAGCCCAACACTACTTTGGCCTCTCGTACCGCTTGGCATTCAAAAATCTCGCGCTGCGGACCAATAATGCGCGGACGCAGTGGCTGGAGCTGAGGCTGGTTCATTGCCCGATCCCAAGTAAAGAGCGACTCCATCAAGGGCTGAATCTGCTCCAAGCACAGATCGCCGCTTACGAAAAGATCTAGGCGGTCGGTAGCCGTCCGCTCGCGGTGGAAAGCTCGCAGTTCATCGGCCTGCACGGCAGCAAAGTCCGCGGGGTTGCCCAGCGGCGACAGGCCCATGGGTTCGCCCCGGCACATCTCTTCGCTGCATCGCCTTTGTGCGTAGCCTAGTTTGTCGTTGAAGCCATCGGCGATTTGCCGCTCGAGGCGGTGCTTTTCGCGCTCCAGATGGCTGCGTTGGAATCCACTACCATCGCGCAGGACGTCGCGGAGGAAGGTCAGACCGCGCTCTAGTATCTCCTTCTCCCCGAGGAAGTTTTCATCGATGACCTCTAGGCATAAATGAATGACCTGATGCTCCCCCAAGCGATCAACTTGCACCGAGTAATGCGCTCCGTAGAGGTTGTCGATAAAGCGGTTGAGGCTCTGTATATTGGGCAGCTTGTGAGTACCCCGAGCCAGCAGTCGGCTGCTCAGGGCCACCAGTGAATGTCGCGGCACACACAGCGGCGTGCTCAGGCACACATCCACCCGGATCGTCTTGTACAGCCCAATGCTGTGCAGATGCAAATAAACGCCGTCCGCGAATTGGACGCAGGTAAATTCACCGGCGGTGTGCATTGGCGCGCAGGGTCTTTCTTGGTTTAGTTTGGCGAGCCGCATGAATCCTCTCGACAACATCCGCGTCGTGCTCGTCGAGCCGGCGACGCCCGGCAACATCGGCGCTACGGCCCGCGTACTCAAAACTACGGGCATAAGCCAGTTAGTCTTGGTCAATCCCAAGGCGTGGGATACGCCGGAAACGCGCGCCTTTGCCCACGGCGCGGGCGATATTCTCGACGGCAGTCAAATTTTTCCCAGCCTCGCCGCGGCCGTAGCCAATTGCCACATCGTCGTCGGCACGACCCATCGGCAGGGCCGCTTCCGCGCGCTTACTTCCGCACCCAGGCCCCTGATTGACCAACTAGCCTCTCAAGTACATCACCGCCGCATCGCCCTTGTGTTCGGGCGCGAAAGGGACGGCTTGTGGCATGAGGAACTCGCGCTCTGCCACCAAGTGCTGAGGTTCCCTACGGCCGTGGCCTATCCCTCCCTCAATCTCTCTCACGCCGTGCTCCTGCTCACCTACGGCCTGTATGCGGCCGTGAGCGAAAAATCGCCGGATCCGCCTGTGCAACTGGCTACGGCTGACGAGCGCGAGCGCATGTTCGCTCAGATCCTGCAAGCCCTTGCCGAGATAGAGTTTACCCCGTACAACAACAAGCCGGATCACTTCGGCCGAGTGCTGCGTCGCTTCTTCAACAAGGTCGATTTGGAAGTGCGCGATGTGCGGGCGATTCAGACGATATGCGGCCAGATTCGCAAGTTCAGCCGCCGCTATCGCCGCAGTGCCGGGCGTACTGGGGCCGACTGATGAGCCACCTGCTCTAAGTCCCAGTCAACCATCTGCCGGACCATTTCCTCAAAGCCGACCTCGGGCTCCCAACCTAATTTTTCCCGCGCCTTAGTCGCATCGCCCAACAGGGTATATACCTCGGCGGGGCGCAAAAAGCGCTCATCCACGACCACGTATTGCTGCCAGTCCAAGCCGACGTGGGCAAAGGCGACCTCGCAGAATTCGCCAATGGTGCGGGAGGTGCCCGTGGCGACGACGTAATCGTCGGGTTCATCCTGCTGGAGCATCATCCACATCGCACAGACAAAGTCGCCCGCATAGCCCCAATCGCGGCGGGAATCGAGGTTGCCGAGGCGCAACTCTTGGTCTAGCCCGTGTTTGATACGGGCCACGCCATGCGTGATTTTGCGGGTGACGAATTCTCGCCCGCGGCGCGGTGACTCGTGATTGAAGAGAATGCCCGTGCAGGCGAACAGACCGTAGCTTTCGCGGTAGTTGATAGTGATCCAATGCGCGTAGAGCTTGGACACCCCATAGGGCGAACGCGGGTAGAACGCCGTTTGCTCGTTCTGCGGCGTCTCCTGTGCCTTGCCGAATAGCTCGCTGGTAC
>VXZF01000563.1:0-8024 GCA_009845645.1 Gemmatimonadota bacterium
GTGATCGCCGCCGCCCATCAAGTAAAAGAGCGGCCAGTTGTGGAAGCTCTCGTACGCGTCGTCGAGGCCATCGATGCTGCTAAAGTCCTCTGTGGGCGGCCACAGCACCGAACCGTCCGGGCGCACGTAGCGCTCCATGAGTGGATGAACGGACGCGTCCATCAGGTCGATTAGGCTGCGCTCGAGAACGGCCCATTCGGGCGGCTCGACAAATGGTATATTCGCTTCAACTCTTACCACTTCAGTCTCCTCATGTGTTGCGGACGAGGGCCTCCACCTGCGCGCGAAAGACCTCGATCTGCGCCGCGTATTCGTGGCGCAATTGGATGATGAATTGCCCGAAGAGCCGCTCCTGCTTTTGGCGGCGCACCAGTGCCCGAGCGCGGCGCTCGGCTTGTGCAAAGGGCCTTGGTGCGGCGTTGATCGTCGAATCGAGCAATCGAAAAATGGCGTAGTACGGACCGCTGATCGGCTCGGAGCTTAGCACCTCGGCGGCCGCGACCTCCAAGGCGATGGGACCGATGAATGCGCCGATTTTTTGCCCTTGTGCCGCCTCAAAGAGCGGGACGAACTGTTGCTTCTCCCAAGGATGCAGGTGGAATTCGCCCTGATTGGCTTTGCCGCGCCGGCGCAGGGTGTGCTCGGCGGCCAGCGCGCCCAAGTCACCGCCGCGTTCCACTTCCTCGCGCAATGCGAGCGCCTCCTCCTCGGTGCGAACTAAAATTTCCTGTACGCCAATCGATTCGAGGGGGCGGAAAAGGTTGGGGTGGCGGTCATAGAACGCTTGGGCTTCTTCGCGGCTGGCGAAGACGCCATCGACCACGTCCCGGCGCATGGCCACCAGCAGATTCGATAGCTGCCGCTCTTGGAACCAAGCGACCACTGCTTCTTCGCGGTCAACGCCCGCCGTGTACGCGCCGGCCAACAGCAGCGCGCGCGGTTCGACGATGTCTCGGACGAACCAGTCGAACTGCTCGGGCGCGTCCTCTGGGAAGCCAACGCCTAGCTCGCGGGCGAAATCGAGCTGATCGCCGTTTGTTAATGTGGCGCTCTCGTGCTCGTAGATCGGGTGCTCGCGCTCCTCTGCAGTAAACGCCTTAGCTCCCTGCCCAATGCGCTCGCGCACGCGCTCCAAGGCTTGGTCGTGAACCACAAAGTCGAGTTCCTGCCGCAAGCGGGCCGACAGCGCCTGTACGGCCGGCGGCAGCTTCTCCTTGAGCAGTTCGGCCTCGATGACCGACTGCACGACCGAGAGCTTGACCGGCACTTCGGCTGTTATCTCGTACACGCCGAACTGGTCGTTGAAGAGCACTGGCTCCGAGAACTGGCCCAGTGCCAGCGGAAAGACCTTCTCCTGCAAGATGCGTGGGTACAGCTCGTCCTTGATCAGGTAGCGGCCCCCCTCTAGCTGGGTCTCATCGAGCAGGTTATGGCTAGCCCATGTGTCGAAATCGTCGCCGCCTTCCAAGGCCGCCTTGATTGCTCGCGCCTCTTCTATTGTAGCGACTACGATGCGCCGCACTTGCACGGCGCGGTCGCGGCCCGTCTCTCGCTGGTGGGCCAGCATTTCCTCTTGCGTGTGGACGATCTTGTCGTACACCTCTAGCTGCAAAAAGCGGCGCAAGACGCGGTCGCTATGCAGTTTGTCCATCTTGCGGCGGAAGTCGGCGCGCTGGTCGAGACCCCGCTTCTTGGCCTCCAGGACCATGAGCTCCTTGTCGATTATGGTCTGCAGGTAGTCGAAATAGGCGTCCGCACCCGTCTTCTTGCTCCGCAGATCGGGGTGCAGCCTTTCTTCAAACTCCAGCAATTGGGGGGCGTCGATTTCCATCTCGCCGACTCGGGCCACCACCAAGTCCTCGGTGGGGGTGCCGCAGCTCCAGCAAACGAGGAGCCACAGCCAATATACCGCGTGCTTCGATCTACTCACTAAGTCCTGCTTGTACTGTGACAAAAGTCAATCCACTGGTTTCGGTGCGGGCCTTCTCCTCCGCGAGTTCTATTTGCCGCTTGTCAATGCGCAGTCCCACTTGGGACATGAGCTTATAGCCCAAGTACGATGTCGTATTGGACAATTGCACGGCAAAGGACGTCTCGTTGTAATCCCCGGTGGGATCACCTGCGTTGACGGTGGCCTCTTCTACAACCATGTCGCGGAAGTGCAAGTACTCCGTGCCGAATTGTACGACCGAGCGCTTCATAAAAGGCACCTTTACCAATACCGAGGCCAGCGCGCTCCAGTCGCGGCGTTCGGCCGTGGGGGTGCCTAGCTGCCGCTCGATATTGAACGGGGTATCGTCCATGAACAGCTCGTGCTTGAGGCGCGGCCGCGCGGTTATGCGGCCCAGATGCACTGGATATTCGGCCTTGTTGATCAGCCCCAAGCGCCGCGCATTGCGTTGCAAAGGGCGGCCATCGCGGTCAACGGCATCTTCACGCCGTTGCTGTATTAATTCATACAGCAGCTTGCTCTCGCTCTGGAGGCCAGCGCGACCGCGGCGCTCAGCGCCTATCCACAGCTTGTTGACCAAGGCGTCGCCCATGCCCAGCGGATCGCGGATGGCAGTCATGCCGCCAGGGGAATTGCTCGGGCGGCCGAGCACGGGGCGCAGTTGAATCCACTGCACCAAGTCTTCGGCGATCTCATCGGCGGCCCACTTGAGCGAATTATACGCCGTCAGCGTGCCCAATCCGGCAAAGCTCTGTTCGTACGCCAGCAGGGCATAGTACGTGCGGTTGCGCGCACCCGTCGTCGGCTTGCGCTCCCACACCTGCCCAGTCGTCAGCTTGATTTCGGGCCGGAGTTCCGCGCTTAGATAGGCGTTGTACCCGCGTCGGTCGCGCTTGTAGGGGTAGTCGGGCTCGTCGTCGTTTTCAAAGCGGTCGCCCCACCCGTTGTTGTTCAAGTCGAGGGCAAAGAGATACTCGGGCCGATCGACATTGTAGCGCAGAAAAGGCTCTTCGTAGTCGGGCAAGAAATTGGGACGCTCGCGCAGATCGTTTTGATTGAAGTCGGAAATGAAGTCGTTGTTCTCGTCGAGGCCGGGGAAGACCGCGTCGTCGGCAAAACCCTCAAAGGTGCGCGCGCGGCCCTGGCGCTGCTCACCAATGCGGCCGTCGTCAAAGCGGCGCTTTTGGTCGTTGATGCGGTCGTTGTCGTCGTTGTCATCGACAAAATCGTACACGTGCCGCGACCGCGCTTCGTCGTCGTTGGACCAATCCACCCGGCCGCCGCTATCGACAAAGCGCGGGCTCGTGTCGTACTCGGCGTCTAGGCCGAATGCTTCGCCAAAAAAGAAAAACGGTGCAAAGCGGCGCGAGACATTGAACATCCAGCCGAGGGCCGCGCGATCTCCGCCAATGCCCGAGGACGCCTTGTGCGTATCCCGAGTCCGCGTCGGGTACTGGGTGAACTGGTGGTTGACGTTGAATTCGCCGTACACGCGGAAGCCAACCCAATCGTCGGCTTGGAGCGTCAACCCAGCTACCTGCGTCGCCGTCGGCAGCCCGTAGTCAAAGACCACTGTCCGCTGGTTGGAGTTGTCCCAGACGTTGCCCTCGGCCCGGGCGACCGTGCGAAACTGCGGCTGCTCGCCGCTGGGACTGTTGTCGGTCTGGCGGTTGGACGTGACCTCTACCTTGTAATCGTTGCCCAACACCAAGCGGAAGCGCACCCGGCTGATTTGGTTGACCAAGTCCGCGCTCGGCACCACGGCCTCTAGATCCATGACCGCCGGATCTTCGTCGGAGAATACGTATTCAAGCAAAATCTGGCTCGCCTCGCCCCGGCCCTCGGCCGTCAGAAAGCCGCCCCGCTCGATTCCACCGACGATGCGCGGCGCAAAGCCAATCTCGCTGCCAATCAGCAGGGTGTCGCGGTCGCCGATCCGCGTCTCAATCTCAATGTCGCTGCCAAAAAGCACGGCCCCGCCGCCCTCGTCTTCGGGCGAATCGTCGGTCAGCCGCACCACGATGCGGTCGATGCGTCCGTCTAGCTGGCCGCTCGTCAGCTTGCCCTTGAGCGGGTGGCCCTCAAAGCGGTCGGAAGCCGTCCGGCCGTTGTGCGCGTTGAGAAAGGTGCCGCCGATCCGCGTCGTAGCACCCAAGTCCAAGACCACGCGCCCGCCGATGAGGTTGGTGAAATTGTCCTCTGTCACGGGAAAGGGGTCCGTGCGGAACAGCGGCAAGTTGATCCGCGACATGAGCACAGTGGCCGTCAGGCGGTCGGCCGCGTAGTTGAACATAACCCCGTTGTACGCGGTCTTGCGAAAGGTCATGGGCGTCAGCATGGCGAATATCTCGTCGCCGATGAGCACCGAAAAGTAGTGCTGACCCTTGGTGTCGCCGGCAATGACCAAGTTGCTAAACCACGAGCCGTATTGGCCGGCCTGCAAAATGCTCGAGCCGCCCGAGCCGGTCGGCTGGATCTGACGCCAGTCGTAGATCAACCAACCCTTGTTCAAGAAGCGCCCGTAGAGGTCATAGAAGTACCCGCCCTCCAACCCCGGATCGAGGTAGCGCCGGTATGGGTCCCGCGCGTAGTTGGTGTAGGCCCACTGCCGGCGGTACTCACCGGCGATTTCCTGCGGCAGATACCACTTCTGCAACGAGGGATAGACAGCCTCCATGCGCAGCCCCGTGCCGGCCGAATAGTAGATCGGCTGGCCCGTTTCAATGCGGCCCAAGCGGCTGCCGTAATCCTCGCGCTGGGCGTTGAGCGGCGCGGCCCCAAGCAGCGCGACCCAGCAGAGAGCGCCGACGCGGCGCAAACTGGCGTTCATGCCGCTACTCCAGCCCCGCGTACACGGTTATGAAGCTGGTGCTAAAGGCGCTGACTTCATTCGTCCGCTCCAAGTCTTCGCTGCCGATAATCACCCGCTCCTCCCACAGGCGCGTATAGCTAAAACCAAACTGCGTCGTCAGCCGGTAGCCCAAGTAGGAACCGGCGCTGGACCATTGCAGGGCCAGCACCAAGTTGCGGAAGTCGCCCGTAGGCCCGGCCGGGCCGTTGGCGAGCTGTTCGTCCTCGTCGAGGACCAAGTCCCGGAACAGGGAAAACTCAACGCCCGTTTCTACCAGCGACTGGCTCAACAGCGGATGGCTCAGCAGCACGATGCCCGTGCCGACCCACTCCTTGCGGTCCTCAGCGCGCGCTTCGAGCGCAGTTTGGTTGAGGTACTCGCTCTTGACCTTGGGCTGCAACTTGAAGCCAGCCAATCCGAAGGTGTAGTCCGCTTTGTTGATCAACCCAATCAAGTGGCTGCCTTGGTTGAGCGCCGGGCCTTTGACGCGGCTTTTGAACGCGCTGCCCTGCTGCCAAAAGCGCTCGTACTTGAACTTGTTGATCGCGTTTAGGTTGTCGAGTGGCTGGTAATCGAACTGCAAATAGGTCGTGTTGATCCACGTATCCCGCGCCGGCAGAATGTCGCGCACCAGCGCGAGCGAGTTGACTTCGAGGTGCGGCGTCATCTCGCGCCGGTCATCGGCGATATCGTCTTCCACGCGCCGCAGCATCTCAAAGGCCCGCACCCGGCCCCAAGTGAAGTCGCGGTCATAGGTCAGCAGGCCATACGCAGCGCGGTTGCGCCCGTCGGAGGCTAGGCTCTTTTCGCTCAGCCTGCCCAGCGTCAGCCGCGTGTGCGGGTCGAGGAAAATACCGGCGTACAGATTGTAGCCCCGGCGATCGGCCTTGTAGGGGTAGTCGGGTAAGTCGTCGTTTTCAAAGCGGTCGATCCAGCCATTGTTGTTCAGGTCGATGCCAAACAAAAACTCCGGGCGATCGGCCGCATAGCGGAAGAAGGGCTCTTCGTAATCTGGGATGCGGTTGTTGAGAGTGCGATTGTCGTTCTGGTTGAAGTCGGAAACAAAGTCGTTGTTCTCGTCCCACCCCGGAAAGACGGCCACATCGCCGCCGCCCTGCGAGAAGCGGAACCAATCGGCCGAGCGGTCTTGGTCGTCGTTGTCATCGACCAACTCGTACAGGGACGTGCGCGGATTGTCGTAGGTGATGTCCCCGCCGTCATCGACTATAAACGAGCTCGTCGAGTAATCCGGATCCATGCTGTACGCCTCGCCGAAAAAGTAAAACGGGGCGGCCATCTTTGAGGCGTTGACCATCCAAGCCTCGGCGTCGCGTGCGTGCGTGGCCAGCGAGCGATCGGCTGCTTGACGCGCCGGGTTGGGGTACTGGCTGTACGCGCGGCTGACGTCGAATTCCGCGTATAAGTCCACGCCCTTGATATCCGTGGCTTCTACGGTGAAGCCGTAGATCAAGCGGGACGACGGCAATCCATAGTCGAAGACGACCCGCTGCTGATTGGAATTGTCCTGCACATTGCCCTCGGCGCTGAGGATGTCGAACAACGCCGGGGACTGATCCTCAATGTCCTGGCCCGTCAGCGGCAAGACCGGCAGCGCGCGGCTGCCCGTCTGCCGGTCGGACCAAACCTGCACCTTGTAGTCATTGGCCAAGACTAAGTCGAACTGCACGGCGACGAGCTCCGAGGGACGCGGGCCGGTATAGGCGATATCCGTGAAGTCGTAGTTGATGACGATCTTCTCGTCGCCGTCGGCCGCCAAAGCCCCTTCCTTGGGTGCCCCGCCTGAAACCACGGGCCACCGCGCCGGATCGGAGACCACGTCGCGGAGCCTAAATTGTTCGCGCTCCCCCGTCTCTGGATCTTCGCTCGTCAAGAGAATGTCGTGCGAAAACAGGGTCGCCCCGCCCCGACCGTCCTCGGGCGAGTCGTCGCTGAGGACCAAGGCAAGGCCCGAGACCGGCAGGCTGCCCTGATTGGCAGCGAGGGTGCCGACGAAGGGATTGCGCTCAAACGCGTCGGCCACGGTGGTGGAGTTGCGCGCATTGACTAAATTTGCCCCCACGGCCACGAAATCGCCGATCTGGACCACGGCGCGGCCAGCCATCAGATTGGTGGCATTGGAGATGCCAGTGGGGGCGGTGGGCGTGCTGCCGATGACCGGACGGCTCACCCGCGAAAAGAGCAGGGTGCCCTCGTACTTATCTGCGGCAAAGTCCATCTGCACGCCGCTAAAGGCTGGCTTGGAGAAGGTGAGCGGGGTCAGGGTCGTGCGGATTCGATCTCCCACTGTGATCGCATAGTAGAACTGCCCCTGCGAGTCCGAGCTAATGGTGACCGCGTTGAACCAGTTGTTAAAGCGCGGATCCTTGAAGATGGACGAACCGAATTGCACGGGCTGGTTCTGGGTCCAGTCGTAGATGAGCCAGCCGCGCGTCAGGTAGTTGCCGTATAGATCGTAAAACGGAGAGCCTTCTATTGTGGTGCTGACGTAGCGCTCGTACGCGTCGCGCGCGTAGTTGGTGTACTGCCATTGCTGCCAACCGTAGTCGGCAAACAACTCCTGCGGCACGTACCAGCGCTTGATCGTTGGATCCAAGGCGTCGAAGAGCACGCCCGGCCCTCGCGGTTCATAGGTGATGTCCGCGCCCCAGCGCCGGCCTTGGGCGTGGGCGCTTAGCGCCGCGACGAGCAAGGCGGCGAGTATCCACCGTAGGTCTCGCATTAGACCCTCCCTAATCAGTACACTAGTTCGACAACTCTAACTGCGCTTTCGCCGCCTGTATCGCTGGCTAGCGTTACGCGCACTAAGTAAATGCCCGGCGGCAGCGCGGCCCCGTTCGCATCCGCGCCGTCCCAAGGCATGGCGTACGAGCCGCCGCCCTGGAGGCCGGAAAATAGCTGGCGCACCCGGCGTCCGGCCAAATCGACGATGTCCACATCCACCGGGGACGGGCTGACCAAGCGGCTCAGATCGTAGTACACCTGCGTCGCGTCGTTGATTCCATCGCCGTTGGGGCTAAAGGGCCGGGGGTCGGCGCGCACGTTGATCAGCAGGGCACTGCCGCCGGCTAGCGGCACATCCACCGAAAGGCCCCGGTTCGTCTCCGTGCCAACCGCCACAATATCGTCGTCGCCGGGAGCCAACGCGGCCACGTTGCCGGCGACGACCTCCTGCCCCACGTCCCCCTCGGTGCTGTTGAAGGC
>VXZF01000563.1:8034-9635 GCA_009845645.1 Gemmatimonadota bacterium
GTTGAAGGCAAAACCGGCGAACTTGGTGCCGTAGCGCAACACGCGGCTGCGAAAGCGAATTTTTAGCTGGGCCGTCCGTCCGGTCGCCAGCTCGCTTTCGGCAATGAGGGGAAAGCGCACGCGAAAGCGGCGCGCATCGACCGACTCAATGGCAAAGCGTCCGGTCTCGTCAGTAGCTGGCAATGCGGAAAGATCGGCCATTGAAAAGTCCACGGCCTCAACCTGCCCATCGGCGTCGATGACTTCAATGGAGTCAATGATCTCTACTCGCACCGGCGTGGCGATCTCAAAACCATCAAAGCCCGTATCTACGTCTGGCCGAATGGAAGTCGGCATCACCGCATAGACGAAATCCACCGGCTTGCCCAAATCGACCTGCCGCGGAAAGATCTCGCCGAGAATCTGCGCGGCCGGCGGCGGCGAGGCCACGGTAAAGGCCAGCGGGCCAATGCCTGTGGCCGCCTCCAAATCCTCGCTGAGAAAGTCGATGCGAAACTGTATGTAGCGCCTCGGCCCGGGCGAGACAATCGGCACGCCCAATTGGCTATCCTCGATCTCGGCCTCGGTCAACTGGGTCCCCAATTCGTAGGGCGAGGACCACGGGCTCCAAGCATCTAGATCGGCGACCACATTGCCCCGCTCGGCACCCAAGCCCTTGTAGTCGTCCGACGACAGCGAGATGGCGTTGCGCTCCTCCAGCGGCAGCGCGCCAAAGAGCGCACGCGCGCGCACTAAGTCGGCTTGGTCGAGATTGACCTCGCCGTCCTCGGTCGCAACCGTGGCATTCTTTTGCCACGGCACCTCGACTTGAACCCCCTCGAAGAAGAAACGCCGAGTATAGACTAAAGGAGTGTCGTCCAAGCCGGTGCGGGTGCGCACGCGCGCGTTGGCGAAACCAGCCGGGCCAACGCTTTCCTCCACCCAGCGAATGGTCCCCCACAAGCCCAAATCTGGGCCGAGGTCGAATATGTTGGATATGTATTCGGCCGTGGGCACGAAGCCCGTGCCAAAGACGCGGAACTCGGCGATCTCAAAACCATTGCTGGTGCGCGACTGCAAGCGGATGAAGCGCACAAATTGCGGGGGAATGCTCAGATCAACTAGCGCGTCTTGATTGGCAGCATTCAACCGAAACGAGCGCCATTCCGGGCCGCCTGCGCCCTGCGTCTCCTCACTGCCGTCGTTGAAAAACAGCTCGTAGCCGCGAATGAAATCCTCTTGGAACGGGTCTGCGGGAAAATCCGGGTGGCCATTGCGCGGGAAGAACTGGACGCGATTGACGCCAAAGCGTGCGCCTAGGTCGAAGTCCATGGCCATGCCGCGAATGACGGCCACGTTTTTGCGCTCCAAGGCCGTTACGCCGTCACCGTCGATCATCGTCTCTAGCTGCGACTCAATGCCCGCTTCGAGAACCGTCGGCGAGGTGACCGAGCCGCCCCGCCCGAGTATGCCCAGTGCTAGATTGGTGCCCTCGACCACGTTCTGCGGAAAAATCCAACCCTCTCGGCCCTCGGGATCGAAATCGATCACGCCGCCCGGAGTGTTGCCGCTCTCGACCGCTCTGGCCCCAGTCGGGAAAATCGCCTGTATCTGGCCCCCGC
>VXZF01000661.1 GCA_009845645.1 Gemmatimonadota bacterium
CCTTGGCGCATCGCTTCAACCCCCAACTCAATGTCTTCGGGACCGGCGATGGCAATCGCGCAGATGGCCGGATTGCGCTTGTGGGCCAGTTGCTGAACCCGCAACCCATCGATACGCTTCTCGCGCAAGGCGTAAATCAGCGCATCAACCGCATCGGCGTCGAGGATATCGTACGCGCTCTGCCCCTCGTGCGCCCAGAGTACTTCATATGATCGCTGTTCTAGATAGAAAATCAGCGCCCGGGCCTGCTGGGATTCGGGCAGCACGACCAAGAGCCGTGGCTGCGTATGGCGCTTCTCGCTCACGAGACGACCTGCTTGCACAACTCGACGACCACTTCGCAGTGCGGCGTTTGGGGAAACATATCTACGGGTTGCACGCTGCGGACGCCGTATCCAGCCTCGCCCAAGGCGCGCAAATCGCCGGCTAGCGCATGGACGTTACAGGAGACGTAAATAATGCGCGGCGGTGCCAACGCACACAGACCAGCCAGTGCCTTTTTGTGGATTCCAGGTCTCGGGGGATCGACAACGGCTAGATCAAAATGCTGACTTTGTACCGCCAATTCCCCCAGTATGTCCTCGGCTGCGCCGACCATGAACTCGCAGTGTTCTATCCGATTGCGCACGGCGTTGCGCCTAGCGTCCTCCACCGCTTCAGCGACCACTTCGATGCCCAACACGAACTGGGACAGGCGCGCCAAAAGCAGGCTGATGCTGCCGGTACCGCAGTACAAATCTAACACCGCCTTTTGCGGCCCGGCCACGCGGGCTATGACCTCGTAGAGCCGCTCGGCTTGCAGCGAATTCGTCTGAAAAAAGGACTGGGGAGAAATGTCGAATTCGAGGCCAGCGCACACTTCGGTGATGCGCCCGTTTCCCTTGAGCACAAACTCGCGCTCCCCGGCTGCCACTTGGGCCTTGCCGGTGTGTAAGGTGACGAGTAAAACATCAATTTCAGGTACAGCATCCAATAATTGCTCGACGAGTTGTTGGACGCCTAGGTCGGGATACGCGGACACGACGAGGTTGACCATTACTTCTCCGGTCCGCTTGCCCTCGCGGACGACCAAGAAGCGCAATAGCCCTTGGTGCCGCTTCAGATCGTACGCGCTCAGACTCAACGCTTGGCTGATGCGGCGGACCGCTCCGACGATGCGGTTGGACGTGTCAGACTGTAGATGGCACTCTTCGACATCGAATATCCAATTGAAACGCCCGCGTACGTGCAAGCCCAGTTGCAGCAAGCCCGAGCGATCCGTACCAAAGGAAAATTCCATTTTGTTGCGATAGAAAAAGGGAGTCGGACTGGGCAGAATCGGCGCTACGACCGGCAGCGCTAGCCCACTAGTCGCCAATGCGCTAGCGACCATCTGCTCCTTGACGGCGAGTTGGGCCGCATAGGGCAATTCCTGCCAGCGACAACCGCCGCAATGTCCAAAATGGGCGCAGCGAGGCTCCCCGCGCTTGTAGCCCTCTGTAAGGAACTCTTCTATTTCGGCCTCAAAGTGCCCCTTGCGCTTCTTTACGACCCGGGCGGCGACCCGGTCTCCAGGAACAGACTGACGCACGACGACCTCGCGCTGCCCGACGTAAGCCATTCCGTCGCCCTTGGCAGTGAGCGCGGCGACCTCGACCTCGATGCGATCTCCTCGTTTCACGTACTCTCTATCTAAAATGCAAACGGGGCAAGATGGTCATCATCTTGCCCCGTCACTACTGCTTTGGACGCCCACCTTATTCTTCGGCTTGCTGAGCCTCTTCTGCTGCAGTCTCGGCCTGCTGAGCCTCTTCTGCGGCCACCCCAGGGCGATCCACGAGTTCGACGATGCTCATAAATGCCCCGTCGCCGCGCCGCGGGCCCAACTTGATCACGCGCGTATAGCCTCCGTTGCGGCTTTTGTAGCGCGGGCCCAGTTCGTCAAACAGCTTGGCGACCACCTGCTTGTCGGCTATGACGCGCAACACTTGGCGGCGGGCGTGCAAGTCGCCTTTCTTGGCGCAAGTCAGCACCCGCTCGGCCGTGCGCTTGAGTTCTTTGGCACGCGTCTGGGTGGTGGTGATGCGCTCGTTGATAAAGAGCGAGGCCATCATGTTGGACAACATGGCTTTGCGATGCGGAGCCGTGCGTCCCAGTTTAGCTATTCTTTTTCCGTGTCTCATGGCTAGAATTCTTCCGCCAGCGAATTGTCCGCTGTTTGGTCGATCTCAATGCCGTCGTACGGAGTCAAGTCCATACCCCAGCTAAGATTGTTTTCCTCGAGTATTTTCTGCAACTCGTTAAGCGATTTGCGACCGAAGTTGCGATACTGCAACATCTCGGCCTCCGTGCGCGACACCAAGTCCCTGAGATGGGTGATCCCTGCGGCTTTGAGGCAATTGGCCGAGCGCACCGTCAACTCAATCTCTTCGACGGGCGTTTGCAAGAGTTGAACGATCTTCTTGGCCTCTTCGTCAACTTCCTTTTCCTCAGTACCTTCGGGCTCTTCTGTAAAATTAATAAAAAGGTTTAGGTGTTCAGTCAGGATTTGGGCGGCTTGGGACATGGCATCTTCGGGATGCACTGAGCCATCGGTCCAGACTTCCATAATCAGCTTGTCGTAGTCGGTGCGCCGCCCGACGCGTGCGTTCTCGATATCGTAGTGGACCTTGAGAACCGGCGAATAGTTCGTATCGAGTGGAATAGCACCAATAGGCTGCTCGGGGATTTTGTTCTCCTCGGCGAACTGATAGCCGCGACCGTAGCCAACCGTCAGTTCCATTTTCAGAGAAGCCCCTTTATCCAAGGTGGCAATATGTAGGTCGGGATTCAGAACCTCGACGCTAGGGTCCACTTCTATATCCTTGGCCACCAAGGCTCCTTCTGTCGTGCGCTCGACGCGCAAGACGCGGTCCTCTTCGCCATTATAGCGAAGCGCCACTTCCTTGAAGTTGCGCACGATCTCCGGCACATCCTCGCGCACCCCTTCAATTGTGGAAAATTCGTGATGCACGCCTTCGATATTGACTTGCTTGATCGCGGCTCCCTGGATAAAGGACAGCAAAACGCGGCGCAGTGCGTGCCCTATAGAAACGCCAAAACCGCGCTCGAGCGGCTGGACGACAAACATGCCATACGTATCGCTGAGGCTTTCTTTTTCGACCTCGGCCAGCCTCGGTATCTGGAGACCTTCTAATTTCATGCTTTAGCCTCTTGCCCCTTGATGGATTGGGCGGAGTAAAACTTTAGACGCGAGAATAAAATTCGATGACCAGTTGTTCTTCGGCTACCGTGGGGATGTCTTCGCGGCTGGGAACCTCTGCTACAGTCCCAGTTAGGTTGACCTTATCTATGGCCAGCCAAGGCACAGTCTCCCGCGAACGGCGCAGCGATTCGTGAATGGCTTCTAGCTGACGACTGCGTTCGGCAACCTGCACCACATCGCCCATCCGGGTCAGGTAGGAAGGAATATTGACTCGCTTGCCGTTTACCACGATGTGGTTGTGGCGCACTAACTGGCGCGCAGCCTTGCGAGATGGCGCAAAACCGAGCCGATAGACAATGTTGTCGAGGCGGCGCTCTAACAGGCGCAACAGGTTTTCGCCGCTGACACCCGGCACGCGTGACGCCTCCTTGTAATAGCCCCTGAACTGGCCTTCGCGGATTCCGTAGAGCCGCGCTAATTTTTGCTTAGCCCGTAGCTGCACGCTGTAGTCGGACTGCTTGCGCCGCAAGCCCTGACCGTGTTGGCCCGGGGCGTAGCTACGCCGTTCAAAGGAGCACTTTTCGAGATTGCAGCGCTCGCCCTTTAGAAAGAGTTTGGCTCCTTCCCGACGGCAGAAGCGACAATTGGGACCTGTATGCCTGCTCATAACGTAGTTAGCTCCTCTAAACGCGGCGGCGCTTGGGCGGCCGACAGCCGTTGTGCGGCATGGGCGTCACGTCGCGGATGGCGGAAATCTCGAGCCCGGCGTTTTGCAAAGCGCGGATGGCGGACTCACGCCCTACCCCCGGCCCCTTAACCCAGACCTCCACGCGGCGCAATCCCATATTCATGGCTTCTTGGGCGGCCCTTTCAGCGGCGAGCTGGCCGGCAAAGGGCGTAGATTTGCGACTGCCCTTGATGCTCATTTTCCCTGGGGTCGCCCAAGAAATCACATTGCCCCTAGTATCGGTAAGGGTGATGATCGTATTGTTGAACGTGGCCAGAATATGCGCCACGCCCACAGCCTCTACCTGTTTTGCTTTCTTGCGTCTGCGTCTTTCGGGCGGCAAAGGTCAATCCTCTCCGTTTGGGTTATCTACTTAACTGGGGCCTTTTTCTTGCCGGCAATAGCCCGTCGCGGCCCTTTGCGTGTGCGGGCGTTGGTCTTAGTGCGCTGGCCATTGGTCGGCAGCCCGCGGCGATGCCGCAACCCCCGATAGCAGCCGATGTCCATCAGCCGCTTGATATTCATGGTGGTTTCGCCGCGCAGACTACCTTCGACCTTGTGGCTGACCTCAATGATCGAGCGCAAACTGCTGACCTGATCTTCGCTCAACTCGTTGATGCGGGTTTGGGGATCAATCCTCGCCTGGGAAGCGATGCGACTGGCCGTCGTGTGCCCAATGCCAAAGATATAAGTCAATGCAATGGCAACTCGCTTGTCGCGGGGTAAATCTACACCTGCTATGCGCGCCATAGTGTTATTCCTCAGCCTTGTTTCTGTTTGTGGCGGGGATTGCGCTTGCATATAACGCGCACGACCCCGTGTCGACGAACGATTTTACACTCGTTACAGCGCTTGCTGATGGATGCTCTAACTTTCACGGTACTCGCTCCAAGTGAGGTTAGCCGCGGCGTCCCTGGATCTTGCCTCGCTTCATAAACCCCTCGTAGTGGCGCGTCATTAGCTGAGACTCTAACTGCTGCAAGGTATCTAAAGCCACGCCAACGACGATCAAAAGCCCTGTACCGCCAAAAAACTGGGCAAAAGAAGGAGCCACGTTAAATTGCCTTGTGACGAAGAAGGGAAAGATGGCTACCATAGCGAGGGCAATAGAGCCCGGCAGGGTAATGCGCGTCATAATGCCATCAATGTGCTGGGCAGTCCGGGGACCGGGGCGGACGCCAGGGATGAATCCCCCGTGCTTTTTCATGTTGTCAGAGAGCTGATTGGGATCCATGACGATAGCAGTATAAAAATAACAAAAGAAGATGATCATTAGCCCATAGACAAACCAATAAAACATGGATTCGGTCGAGAAAAACGAACCAATCGCCAGCATGAACTCATGGCCAGGGAACATCTGCGTGATCGTGCCGGGCAGAAACATGATCGACTGGGCAAATATGATTGGAATCACGCCTGCGGTGTTGATCCGCAGGGGAATATGCGTGGTCTGGCCACCGTAAACCCGGCGCCCGACGACGCGCTTGGCGTACTGCACGGGAATTTTGCGCAGACCTTGAGTCAGCAAGATCACAAAGGCCACTACGGCAAACATGAGCGCGATAAGGAGAATCTCTTCAATGATATTCTTGCTGAAACCGCGGTTGATAATAAAGAGATTGTATTCCTGATTGATCGCGTAGGGCAACTCGGCGATGATGCCGATAAAAATGATCAGGGAAATGCCGTTGCCAATACCGCGTTCCGTGATCTGTTCGCCCAACCACATGATAAAGATCGTGCCGGTAGTAATCGTCAGCATGGTCGCTAGCGTAAAGCCAATGCCTGGATCGGCAACGGCTGGCTGACCCGAGTACGGGGCCTTGATGCTGGTAATGAAAAAACTGACGCCGTAGGATTGAGCAGCCGCTAGAAAGACCGTACCATAGCGCGTGTACTGAGTAATTTTCTTGCGCCCCTCTTCGCCTTCGCGCTGCAATTTCTGGAAGTAGGGAATAACCGCGCCCAGCAACTGCAAAATGATCGAGGCGCTGATATAGGGCATGATGCCCAAAGCGAAGATCGTCCCACGAGTGAAAGCACCGCCCACAAACATGTCGTACAACCCAAAGAGGGTGTTGCCAGCGCTTTCAAAGTACTCTTTGAGCACGACCAACTCAACACCGGGGACCGTGATCTGACCGCCGATGCGATAGACGATCAAAAGCCCTAAGGTGAAGAGGATGCGACGCCGCAAATCGGGAATTTTGAAGCAGTTTTGGAAACTCTGCACCAATTGCATCAAATCACCTCGACCTGACCACCCGCTTTGGCAATTTTCTCTGTTGCCGCAGTGGAGAATTTGTGCGCCTTAACCGTCAAGGGCTGACTCAGTTCCCCTTCGCCTAGGACCTTCAGCAGTCCTGATGGCTTGGCGATCAATCCGGCAGCAGCCATTTGCTCTGGACCGACTTCCCCGCTGAGTCCCCGCTCTTCGAGATCCCGCAAATTGACGACCTGATAGGTCGTTTTGAATTTGTGGTTGGAAAAACCCACCTTGGGGATGTGGCGAAACAGCGGCAGCGAACCGCCAGTAAACCCAACGCGGTTACCGCGTCTAGCACCGGACCTAGCCCGCTGACCTTTGTGGCCTTTGCCTGCAGTCTTGCCCGTCCCCGAACCTGGCCCTTGCCCCAACCGCTTGCGGTTCCGCTTAGACCCCGGAGGGCATTTTATGTTTTCTAGACGCATGGCACGCTCTCGCTTAATTTGCTACTTCCTCAACTGAAACCAGATGTTTGACTTTGGCGATCATACCCCGGATCTGCGGCGTGTCGTCGTGGATGACCTGTTGATATAGGCGCTTGATTCCCAAGGCCGTGATCGTCGCCTTTTGACCTTTGGCGCGGCCGATAGCGCTGCGCCGCTGCGTAATGACCAGTTTCATTAGCTGTCAATCCCAAGCGCGGAGCGATTCCACCGGCACCCCGCGTTCCCGAGCGATCATCTCGGCACTGCGCAGTTGCGTCAGTGCTTTGACAGTCGCCTTCACTGAATTCTGCACGTTGTTGGATCCAAGGGATTTGGTCAGAATATCTTGGACGCCAGCCAACTCCAGTACGATGCGGGTGCCACCGCTGGCGATGATTCCGGTCCCTGGAGTAGCCGGCTTAAAAAGGACTTTGGCTGCGCCGAAGGCCCCGACGACTTCATGCGGTATGGTCCCATCGGTCACCGGGACCTCGAAGACGTTTTTTTTGGCTGCCTCGGCCCCCTTGCGGATGGCCTCAGCGATCTCGCCGGCCTTGCCAGCACCAAATCCCACTCGGCCATTGCGGTCGCCAACTACAACCATCGCGCTAAAGCTGAAGCGCCGACCGCCCTTGCGCACGTGCGAAACTCGCTTGATGCTGTTTTGGACGACAACTTCGCTCAGCTCTGTACCGCTGGGATCGGATTTCGCTTTGCTATTATCTGTTTTCGCCACACCGTTCTCCCTTAGAAATTCAAGCCAGCTTCCCGCGCTCCGTCGGCCACGGCTTTGACTACCCCGTGATAGAGAAATCCGCCGCGGTCAAAGACAACCTGCTCAATGCCTTTTTCGCGCGCCTTAGCAGCGATCATTTTGCCAACCTCATGCCCTTGCGCCACGCGACTGTCAAACTGCCGTTCCTTTAGTTCCTGAGACTGAGTCGAAAGCCCTAAAAGAGAGTGACCCGCCATGTCGTCGACTAGCTGCACCTCGATATGGCGCAAGGAACGATGCACCACCATGCGCGGACGCGTGGGCGTGCCAGAGACAATCTTGCGCAACCGGTGTCGCCGCCGCTGCCGCCGCTGGCGATTCTCTACCAAGTGTTTTTTGTCTTTCATTAGCCTACGGCCGCCTTGCCCTGTTTCCAGTGAATGGTCTCGTTCTCATAGCGGATCCCCTTGCCCTTATAGGGCTCCGGGCGGCGCTTGAATCGAATATCGGCGGCCACCTGACCCACGAGTTGCTTGTCGATGCCCCTGACGACGATGCGGGCTTGTGCCCCACCCGCACCTGGGGACACTTCGACTTGGATCTCCTCGGGCACCTCGTAGATCACTGGATGCGAATAACCTACGTGGAGCACGAGTTGTTTTCCTTGGACCTCAGCCCGGTACCCTACGCCGAATAGATCCAAGTTCTTGAAAAAACCCTCGGAGACTCCTTCGACCGCGTTGGCGATCAAGGTTCGGGTCAATCCGTGTAGTGAGCGAGCCTGTTTGCTTTCGCTTTTCCGCGTCACCGTTAAAACGCTGTCTTGCTGAGCCACAGCGAGGTACTCAGCGACAAACGGCACCTGTAATTGGCCTTTTGGCCCTTTTACGGAGACCTTGGCAGGAGCCAACGCGACTTCAACACCCTGCGGTAGGGAAAGGGATTTGTTGCCTATACGCGACAATCTAACATTCTCCCAGTGGCTTCATTTACCAAACGCTACAGAGGATTTCGCCGCCTACGCCGTTCATCCTCGCTTGTTTATCCGTCATCACTCCCTTAGAGGTGGAAACGATGGCGATGCCTAAGCCGCGGAGCACACGTGGGACATCGGCTTTACCCGCATATTGACGTAACCCGGGCTTGCTGATGCGCTCTAGCCCGCGAATGATGCTATTGTCATTCTGATCGTAGCGCAGATAGAGCCGCAAAATGCCCTGCTTACCGTCTTCGATAAAAGCGAAGTTGTCGATAAAACGGGATTCGGCTAATACGCGGGCCACTTCGCGCTTCAGCTTGGAGGCGGGGACATCAACTCTTGAATGTTTGGCACTACAAGCGTTGCGAATGCGGGTCAACATATCCGCTAGGGGATCTGTCATGCTCATATTGATTTCTCCAACCTGCTACCAACTCGCCTTGCTAACACCCGGAATCTCGCCCTTGAGGGCCAACTCGCGAAAACAGATGCGGCACAGTCCGAACTTGCGATATACTGCACGCGGACGCCCACAGCGGTGGCAACGGGTATAGGCTCGCGAGGAAAACTTGGGTTTGCGCTGCGCTTTGGCTATCAAGCATTTTTTTGGCATTAGCAGGTTCTTTCCGACTCTATTGACTGAAGGGCATGCCCAACAACTGGAGCAACTCTCGGCCTTCCTCGTCGCTTTTGGCTGAGGTGACAATGGTAATATTCATGCCCCGGACTTGGTCGATCATATCGTAGTTGATCTCGGGGAATATGATCTGTTCCTTGATGCCTAGATTGTAGTTGCCGCGTCCGTCGAAGCTTCTAGGAGGAACCCCGCGAAAATCTCGCACCTGCGGCAAGGCGAAACTGATCAAGCGGTCGAGAAAATCGTACATGCGCCCCCCCCGCAAGGTGACCATGCAGCCGACCGGCATACCGACGCGCAACTTGAAGTTTGAGATAGCCTTCTTGGCGTGGCGAATGGCGGGCTTTTGACCAGTGATCGCCGTCAATTCGGATACCGCACCTTCGAGCACCTTGGGCTCCTGAACTGCCTCACCGACACCCATATTGACGATGACCTTCTGCAGGCACGGTACCTGCATGTTGTTTTTAAATGAGAAGCGGGCCTTGAGCTGAGGCAGCACCTCTTCTCGGTAATGTTTTTTGAGTCTGGCTTCGTACATGGCTTATTCTGGATCAATCATTTCGCCGCTGCGCACAGAGACGCGCACGCATTTGCCATTGTCCAATTT